>NZ_LAVM01000122.1:0-11240 GCF_001083815.1 Nocardiopsis sp. SBT366
CCCCCGATTCGACCCGAGCACCCTCCCGAGGAGCCCGATCCCATGGCTGACACCCACGACACCCGTTTGGGCCTGACCGGCGCCCAGGCAGGCGTCTGGTACGCGCAACAGACGGCGCCGGACAGCCCGGTGTTCAACGTCGGCCAGTACACCGACATCCCCGCCGACCTCGACACCGCCCGTTTCGCGGTGGCCGTGCGCACGGTGGTCGCCGAGAGCGACGCCCTGCGCGCTCGCGTGGTGGTGGACGGGGACCGGATCGGGCAGGTCGTCGGGCGCGGGGTCCCGAGGGAGCTGGAGGTCGTCGACCTCACCCGTGACGGGGGCGCGGGTGAGGACGGCGAGGAGGACGCGGTCGGCCGGGCCCTGGACTGGATGCGCGCCGACCGCGAACGCCCGGTCGACCCCACCAGTGAGCCCCTGTACCGCTTCGCGCTGCTGCGGGTGGGGCCCCGGCGGTGGTTCTGGTTCCAGCGCTTCCACCACATCGCGGTGGACGCCTACGCCATCACGATGATGGCGCGCCGCGTCGCCGACGTGTACACCCGCCTGGGTCGCGGCGAGGAGGTGCCCGTCACCAGGTTCGGTGCCCTCGCCGACCTCGTCGCCGACCAGGCGGACTACGCGGACTCACCCCGGTTCGCCGAGGACCGCGCGTACTGGACGGACCTGCTCGCCGACCGCCCCGAACCCGCCCTGCTGTCCTCGGCGCCGCCCGCGCCGCATGCCTCCTTCCTGCGCTCGCGCACGACCGTGGGGCCGCAGGTGGCCGAGGGTCTCGACACCCTGGCCAAGGCCTCCGGCGCGACCTGGGCCGACGCCCTGGTGGGTGCCTTCGCCGCGTACACCCACCGCCTCACCGGCGCGGACGACGTCCTCCTGGGCTCGCCGTCCATGGGCCGGGTCGGCTCCGTCGGCCTGCGCACCCCCGCCATGGTCGTCAACGTGCTGCCGCTGCGCCTGCGCACCTCCTCGGACCGCACGGTGGCCGAGGTGATCGACCACACCGCCGCCGCCCAGCGCGACCTGCGTACCCACCAGCGCTACCGCTCCGAGCAGCTGCGCCGCGACCTCTCCGCGGTCGGGGACCGGTTCGGGCTGTACGGGCCCGAGGTCAACGTGAAGCTGTTCGACTACACGTTCACCTTCGACGGCGTCGCCTCCTCCACCACGAACCTGTCCGAGGGCCCCGTCGACGACATCGCGGTGTCCGTCTACCGCCTGGCGACCGGCGGTCTGGTCCTGGAGGCCAACGCCAACGACGCCCGTTACGACCGCCAGGGGGCCCGGGCCCGACTCGACGGGTTCGCCCACTTCCTCGGCGGGTTCGCCCGCGCCACCGGGACGACCCGGGTGACCGACCTGGACACCACCGACCCCGCCGACGCGCCGCTGGCCACCCCCGCCGTGGCCCAGGATCCGCCCACGGTCACCGAACTCCTCAGCCGGGAAGCGGCCGCCGACCCCCACGCCACCGCCCTGGTGCACGGCGACACCCGCCTGACCCGGGCCGAGCTCACCGACAGGGTCGACCGCCTCGCCCGTCTGCTGCGCGACGCCACCGTGGGCCCGGGCGACGTGGTCGCCCTCGCCCTGCCCCGCTCCGTGGACCTGGTCGTCGCCCTCTTCGCGGTCCTGCGCGCGGGCGCCGCCTACGTCCCCCTGGACCCCGAGCACCCGGCCGACCGGATCGCGCACGTCCTCGCCGACGCCCGCCCCAGCCTGGTGCTGGCCGACTCCACCACCTCCCACCGCCTCCCCGAGGAGGCCGAGGCGCGCCTGCTCGAACTCGACGCCGAGGAGGTCCGCTCCGCCCTCGACGAACAGCTCGGTGGCGCGCTCCCCGACCCCGACCCGAGGTCGGCCGCCTACCTCATCTACACGTCCGGGTCCACCGGCAGGCCCAAGGGCGTGGTGGTCGAACACCGTTCCCTGGCCGCCCTGGCCGCCACCCAGCGCGACCACCTGGGCCGGTACCTGCTCGCGCGCGCGAGGATCGGCCACGCCGGATCCTTCACCTTCGACGCGTCCTGGGACACCCTGCTGGGCCTGGTCCACGGCCACGAACTCCACCTGCTCGACTCCGACCTGCTCTTCGACCACGCCCGCCTGGGCGCGCACGTCGCCGAGCACCGGCTCGACCACCTGGACTTCACGCCCACCTACCTCCAGGGCCTGCTCGACTCCGGTGAACTCCGTCAGCCGCCCGCGCTGATCACCTTCGGCGGCGAGGCCTGCCCGCAGGACCTGTGGGACCGGCTGCGCGCCCTGCCCGGAACCCGGGCCCTCAACTTCTACGGACCCACCGAGAACACCGTGGACGCCCTGGTCTGCGACGTGCGCGACAGCGCCGCCGCCGTCATCGGCCGCCCCGTCGCGGGTGTGCGCGCCCACGTGCTCGACGCAGCCCTGCGCCCCGTCCCGCGCGGTGTCCCGGGCGACCTCTACCTGGCCGGGGACCAGCTCGCCCGCGGCTACGCGGGGCGCCCCGACCTCACCGCGGAACGTTTCGTGGCCGACCCCCACGGCCCGCCCGGCACCCGCATGTACCGCACCGGTGACCGCGCCCTGGTCCGCGAGGACGGAAACGTCGCCTACCTGGGCCGCGCGGACGGCCAGGTGCAGGTGCGCGGCTACCGGGTGGAGCCCGGCGAGATCGACGCCGCCGCCCGCACCCACCCGCGGGTCGCCCAGTGCGCCACGGTGGTGCGCCGGACCCCCGCGGGCGCCGCCCAGCTCGTCGCCTACGTGGTGGCCGACATCGGTACGGGCCAGGGGAGGCGTCCCGACGCGGAACCGGCGGCCCCCGCCGAGGACGAGGTCCGTGGGCACCTCGCCGCCCGACTGCCCGACTACATGGTTCCCGCCCGCGTCGTGACCCTGGATCGGCTGCCGCTCAACTCCAGCGGCAAGGTCGACACCTCGGCCCTGCCCGAACCCGTCACCGCCCCCACCGGCACCGGCGGGGACGAGCCCGCAAGCCCGGCGGAACGGGCCCTCCTCGGCATCCTGCGCGATGTCCTCGGCACCGACATCGGCCTCCACGACGACTTCTTCCGGTTGGGCGGCGACAGCATCCTCGCCATCCAGGCGGTCAACCGCTCCCGCTCCGCCGGGCTGGCCCTGGCCGTGCGCGACGTGTTCGAGGCACCCACCGTCGCCGGGCTGGCGGCCCGCGCGGGCACCGCCGCCGACGCCCCGCGCGTACCTGACAACCCCGTCGGCCCGGTCGAACCGACCGCTGTCACCGCCGAGCTCCTCGCCGAGGGCGAGCCGCGTCCCCGCTTCACCCAGTCCCAGGTGCTGTGGACTCCGGCCGGGATCACCGAGGAGACGCTTTCCGGCGCCCTGCGCGCCGTCGTCGCCCACCACGGCGCCCTGCGTCTGCGCGTACGCGACGGCCGGATGGACGTCCTGCCCTCGAAGGAGGTCCGGGGCCCGGCCCCCCTGACCCGGGTCGACGCCCGAGGGCTGTCCGAGGACTCCCTCACGGAGAGGGTCGAGCGGGAGGCGGCCCACGCGCACACCAGGATCGACCTCACAGAGGGGCGCCCGCTCACCGCCGTGTGGTTCGACGCCGGGCCCGACCGCATGGGACAGCTCCTGGTCCAGGTGCACCACTTGGCCGTGGACGGCGTGTCCTGGCGGGTCATCGGCCCCGACCTCGCCGACGCCGTCGCCGCCCTCAGCTCGGGCCGCGCGGTGGAGCTCCCCGGTGCGGGCACCTCCCTGCGCCGCTGGACCCGCCTGCTCCAGGAGGAGGCCCGCCACCCCGGACGCCTCGCCGAACTCGACCACTGGACCGAGCAGACCGACCCCGCCCTCCACCGCCGTCTGGGCGCCCGCGACCTCGACCCCGAGGCCGACGTGGTCGCCACGCGCCACAGCATCGAACTCGAACTGGACCCCGGCCTCACCCACCAGGTCCTGACCGGGATCGGCGCCACCTACCGGGTGGGGGCCGAGGAGGTCCTGCTCACCGCCCTCACCCTCGCGGCGGACCAGCGCCTCCTGGTGGAGCGGGAGGGCCACGGCCGCCGCGAACTGCTCACCGCACCCGCGGACCTCGCCCGCACGGTCGGCTGGCTCACCACCTCCCACCCGGTCGCCCTGACCCCCGGCACCGGCCCCGCCCACACCCTGAAGCGGGTCAAGGAGACCCTGCGCGCCACCCCGGGTCACGGCCTCGGCTACGGCCTGCTGCGCCACCTCAACCCCGAGACCGCGCCCCGCCTCACCGGCCGTGCCCGCCCCGACGTCCTCTTCAACTACCTGGGCCGCTTCGGCGCCCCCGCCGCGCAGCCCTGGGAGTCGGCCCCCGCCTCCACCCGGGTCATGCTCGGCGAGGACCCCGACGAGCCCCTCGCCCACGGGCTGGAGATCGGCGCCATCGCCCACGAGGGCCCCGGAGGCCCCCGCCTCCACCTAACCCTGCGCTGGGCCCCCGGCGTCCACGATCACCACGGCGTCCGCGCCCTGGCCGACGACCTCACCGCCGCCCTGCGCGCCCTGGCCGAGGCCGCCGCCGACCCCGGTCCGCACACCCTCACCCCCTCCGACCTGCCCCTCCTCGACCTCGAACCCTCCCGGATCGAGCAGGTCGAGCGAGCGTGGGCGCGGACCTCGGGTGACCCCGCGGCCCGTCTCGCCGAGCTCTGGCCCGCCACGCCGCTCCAGTCAGGACTGGTCTTCCACAGCCTCTACAGCTCCGGCCACGACGCCTACACCGCTCAGTCGGCCGTGCGGATCGACGGGGACCTGGACCCGGAGGGCCTCCACCGCGCCGCCGCGCTGCTCCTGGACCACCACCCCAGCCTTCGGGCGGGCTTCCACGCCGAGGGCGAGGACCTCGTCCAGTTCGTCCCCGCCGAACTCCGACCCCGCTGGCGCAGCGTCGACCTGTCCGCCGACCCGGACCCCGACGCGGCCCTCGAACGGCTGAGCGCCGAGGAACTGGCCACCCCCTTCGACCTCGCCCACCCGCCGCTGCTGCGTTTCACCCTGGTGCGTCTGAACCCCACCCGGCACGTGCTGGTCACCACCGACCACCACACACTCCTGGACGGCTGGTCCACTCCGCTGTTCCTGCGGGCCCTGTTCACCCGCTACGCCGAACCGGACACCCCGGCGCCCGGCACGCACTTCCGCGACCACCTCGCGTGGCTAGCGGCCCGCGACGACGATGCCGCCGACCACGCCTGGTCCACCGAGCTCGCCGACCTCGGCGGGCCCACACTGCTCGCCCCGGAGGCGCCCACCCACGGCGGACGGGAGCAGCGGGTCCTCAACGCCGCCCTCACCCAGCAGGAGACCGAGCGGGCCGCCGCCACCGCCCGCGAACTCGGCGTCACCACCAACACCCTGGTCCAGGCCGCTTGGGCCCTGGTCCTGGGGGCCGTCACCGGACGCACCGACGTCGTCTTCGGCGCCACCGTCTCCGGGCGCCCCGCCGACCTGCCGGGCGTGGAGTCCACCCTCGGACTGTTCATCAACACCGTCCCCGTCCGCGTGCGCACGGAGGCCGGCACCCCGGTGGCGGAACTGCTCACCGACCTCCAGCGCCGCCAGGCCGCGCTGTCCGAACACCACCACACCGGGCTGACCCGCACCCAGGAACTGTCCGGGTACGCGCCGCTCTTCGACACCCTCCTGGTGTTCGAGAACTTCCCCGCGCGCGACGCCCTCGCGGACCAGGACCACGGCGGGGTGCGCCTCACCGACGTCCGGATCGAGGACGCCACCCACTACCCGGTCTCCCTCAACGTCTTCCCGGGCCGGGCCCTGACCCTGCGCCTGTGCCACCGCCCCGACGCGGTCGGAGCCGACGAGGCGGAGGCGCTCCTGGACCGTCTGCGCGCGGTCATCAACCGGATCGCGGCCAGCCCCGAACAGCCGGTCGCCGAGGTCCCCGCCACCACGCGGGCCGAACGCGATCAGCTGCTGGAGGGCTTCAACCGCACCGCGACCGCCGTCACCGCACCGCGCCCCTGCGACGCCCTCGCCGACTGGGCCGCCTGGGCACCCGACACCACGGCCGTGGTCGACGCCGAGGGTGAGCACAGCTACGCCGATCTCGACGCCTGGGTGGAGGAGATCGCCGCCCTGCTGCGCTCGAACGGGGTGCGTCCCGGCCGGGTCGTGGGCGTGGCCGTGCCGCGTTCGGTGGACATGCTGGCGTCGTTGCTCGCCGTGCAGCGGGTGGGCGGTGTGTACCTGCCGCTGGATCCGGAGTTCCCGGCCGACCGGCTCGCGTACATGCTCTCCGACTCCGGTGCGGTCCTCGTTCTCACCGGTGGGGGAGTGGAGGCCCCCGCCGGTGTCACCACCCCGGTGCTCGACCTCTCCGTCGCCGGTGACCGGGTCGACGGAGGCGGCGGTGCGCCGTGCGCCCCGAACCCGGTCCCACCGGACGCGGACTCGGTGGCGTACGTGCTGTACACGTCGGGTTCGACGGGTCGTCCCAAGGGTGTGGTGATCAGCCACCGCAACCTGGCGAACTTCCTTACCGACATGGGTCGGCGCTTTCCGTTGGAGCAGGGTGAGCGCTGGCTGGCGGTGACCACGGTGAGCTTCGACATCTCGGCCTTGGAGCTGTACCTGCCGCTGCTCTTCGGGGCCACGGTGGTCCTCGCGGACAAGGACACCGTCCGCGACCCGCGCCTGCTCGGCGAACTGGCCGTGTCCTCCGGGGCGACGATCATGCAGGCCACCCCGTCGCTGTGGCGCTCACTCACCGAGCACGACCCGGAGGTGCTGGCCCCGCTTCGCGTGCTGGTGGGCGGCGAGGCCGTGCAGGCGCCCCTGGCGGCGCTGCTCGCCGAGAACTCCCGGGGCGCCCACAACGTGTACGGGCCCACCGAGACCACCATCTGGTCCACCACCACACCCCTGGACACCAGCGGCCCCGTCACCATCGGCCGTCCCATGGCCAACACCCGCGTGTACGTGCTCGACGCCGCCCTGCGACCGGTTCCCACAGGCGTGACCGGGGACCTGTACATCGCGGGCGAGGGGGTGGGGCTCGGCTACCACCAGCGGTTCGACCTCACAGCCGAGCGCTTCGTCGCCGACCCCCACGCAGGTCCGGACCGGCCCGGGTCCCGCATGTACCGGACCGGTGACCTGGCCCGGTGGAGGGACGACGGCACTCTGGACTTCCTGGGGCGGGCCGACTTCCAGGTGAAGGTGCGCGGATTCCGCATCGAGTTGGGTGAGATCGAGACCGCCCTGCTGTCCGCGCCCGGCGTCGCGGAGGCCGTGGTCACCGCACGCGAGGACGAGACCGGCAACGCCTGGCTGGCCGCCCACGTCATCCCCGCCACCGGGGTTGTCCACAGCCCGGACGCCCCTGCCTTGCCCGAGCCCGCCCAGCCGGGAGACCCTCGAAATGGGGGATCCTCCGTCCCCGCCGACTCCGCCATGCCCTCGAACGCACCAGGCGTGACCTCGGCACCGCACGGAGCACCCACCCCGGCGAGCACCCCGGCACCGGAGGGCGCACCAGCTCCCCGGAACACCTCAGTCCCCCGGATCGCCCAGGCCCCTACAGGAGCTGCCGCCGCACCAGACGGAATTCCCACCCCGGCGAGCACCCCGGAAGAGGGGGGCACGCCCGCCCCAGACGGAGCTTCCGCCCCGGCCGTTGCCGTTGCGACGCCCCTCTCCGTGGCCGGACTGCGTGAGCACGTCGCGGCCCGGTTGCCCGACTATATGGTGCCGAGCGCCGTCGTCCTCATGGACGCCCTGCCGCTCACCGCCAACGGCAAGGTCGACCGCAAAGCACTTCCCGACCCCGGCGCCCCGGTCCGGAACGGACGCGCCCCCGCCACCGCCCGCGAGGAGATCCTGTGCGGGATCCTCGCCGACGTGCTCGGGCGCGACACGGTCGGCCCCGACGAGGACTTCTTCACCCTCGGCGGGCACTCGCTGCTGGCCACCCGCGCGGTCTCCCGGATCAGGTCCCTGCTCGGCGCGGACGTCGGTGTGCGCGATCTGTTCGAGGCGCCCACCGCGGCCGCTCTCGCCCGTCGCACCGAACACTCCACGGAGACCAGGCCGGGCGTCGCCCCGCGTTCCACGAACCAGCCGCGCCGACTCTCCCACTCCCAGCACCGGCTCTGGCTGGTCGACCGCCTCCACGAGTCCGGCGGTGCCTACAACGTGCCCCTCGCGGTGCGCGTCGCCGACCCGCTGGACACCGAATCCCTGCGCGCCGCCGTCACCGACCTGGTCGGGCGGCACGAGGTCCTGCGCACCGTCATCCGGACCGACCCGGACCAGCCGGGCACCCCGCTCCCGCACCTTCTGGACGCCGACACCCCCGGCCTGGTCGACGTGGCGGCCGAGCACTTGGGTGAACCACTGGACACCGCGCTGGCCCGGGTCACCGCCCAGCCCTTCGACCTCGCCGAGCGCCCGCCCCTGCGGGTCCGCCTGTTCACCGGTCCCGGGACGGCTCCTGGCTGTGTCCTCCTCGTGGTCCTGCACCACATCGTCGCCGACGAGTGGTCCTTCGGGCCGCTCCTGGACGACCTGGACACCGCCTACCGCGCCCGCGCCGCCGGCCGGACCCCCGACTGGTCGCCCCTGCCGCTCCAGTACGCGGACTACGCCGCCTCCCGCACCGACTGGCTCGGCACGGCCGACGACCCCGAGAGCCCGCTCAGCCAGCGGCTCGACCACTGGCGCCGCAGCCTGGCGGGGCTCCCCGACGAACTCGCCCTGCCCACCGACAGACCTCGGCCCGTCGCTCCCTCACACAGCGGCGGTCTCGCCCAGGCCCCCGTCGACCCAGAACTCCACGCAGCTCTGCGCGACCTCGCGGCGGCCCACGGCGTCACCGTGTTCATGGTGGTCCAGGCGGCCGTCGCCACCCTCCTGCACCGCCTTGGCGCGGGCGAGGACATCCCCCTCGGCAGCCCGGTCGCGGACCGCGCGGACGAGGGGCTCCAGGACGCGATCGGCTTCTTCCTCAACACCCTGGTCCTGCGCCTGGACCTGTCCGGACGGCCGACCTTCGCCGAACTCCTCGCCCGGGTCCGCGAGGTCGACCTCGCGGGCTTCGCCAACGCCGACGCGCCCTTCGACACCGTGGTCGAGGCGCTGAGGCCGGAGCGCTCGGTCAGCCGCCACCCGCTGTTCCAGACGATGGTGTCCTACCAGCGCAGGCCCGAGGGCGCCGACCAGCTCTTCGGTTCGGCCACCCACCTGGTCGAGACCCCCCTGGACACCGCCAAGTTCGACCTCGAGTTCGCCTACGTTGAGGACCCGCTCCAGGGGGCCCGGCTGGCGCTCAACCACTCCGCGGACCTGTTCGACCCCCCGACCGCGCAGCGGATCGCCGACCGCCTCGTCCACCTGTTGGGCCAGGTCGCGGCCGCCCCGGAACGGACCCTCGGCGCCTTCGACGTGCTCGGGAACGCCGAACGCGACCGGCTTCTGGAGGGCTTCAACCGCACCGGGACCGCCGTCACCGCCGCCCGCCCCTGTGACGCCCTCGCCGACTGGGCGGAGCGCACCCCCGACGCGGTCGCCGTCGAGGACTCCGCGGGCACCCACACCTACGCCTCGGTCCACGAACGAGTGGAGGAGATCGCCGCCCTGCTGCGCGGTCGGGGTGTCGGGGCCGGACGGACGGTCGCCGTGGCGATGCCGCGTTCGGTGGACATGCTGGCGTCGTTGCTCGCCGTGCAGCGGGTGGGCGGTGTCTACCTGCCGCTGGACCCGGAGTTCCCGGCCGACCGGCTCGCGTACATGGTGGCCGACTCCGCAGCCGTCCTCGTTCTCACCGGCGGGGGGGGGGAGGCCCCCGCCGGTGTCACCACGCCCGTCCTGGACCTCGGGAACGCGTCCGCCGAACCGACCGCTCCCGTGGAGGCGGGTACCGGTCCGGTGGACGCGGACTCGGTGGCGTACGTGCTGTACACGTCGGGCTCCACGGGCCGACCCAAGGGTGTGGTGATCAGCCACCGCAACCTGGCCAACTTCCTCACCGACATGGGCCAACGCTTCCCGCTGGGCACGGGTGAGCGCTGGCTGGCGGTGACCACCGTGAGCTTCGACATCTCCGCCCTGGAGCTGTACCTGCCGCTGCTCTTCGGGGCCACGGTCGTCCTCGCGGACAAGGACACCGTCCGCGACGGGGTGGCCCTCGCCGACCTGTTGGAGGGCGGCGGGATCGGGATCATGCAGGCCACGCCCACCCTGTGGCGGATGCTCCTGGAGACCAAGCCGGAGGTCCTGCGCGAGCTGCGCGTGCTGGTCGGCGGAGAGGCCCTGCCCCAGGCGCTGGCCGACGAACTCGCCGCCCACGCCCCGAGCGTCACCAACGTGTACGGGCCCACCGAGACCACCATCTGGTCCACCACGTCGCCCGTACGCACCGGCGCACCCGTCTCCATCGGCGGCCCCATGGCCAACACCCGGGTGTACGTGCTCGACGCCGCCCTCCAACCGGTCCCGGCCGGGGTCGCCGGGGACCTGTACATCGCGGGCGAGGGGGTGGGGCTCGGCTACCACCAGCGGTTCGGACTCACGGCCGAGCGCTTCGTCGCCGACCCCCACGCTGGTCCGGACCGGCCCGGGTCCCGCATGTACCGGACCGGCGACCTGGCCCGATGGAGGGACGACGGCACCCTGGACTTCCTGGGCCGGGCCGACTTCCAGGTGAAGGTACGCGGGTTCCGCATCGAGCTGGGTGAGATCGAGACCGCGATCGCCCGCGTCGACGGTGTCGCCCAGGCCGTGGTCACCGCCCAGGAGGGGGCGGACGGCCACCACCGGTTGGTCGCCTACCTCACCGGCACCGGGGCCGTTCCGAGCCCGGACGCCCTGCGCGCCGCGCTCTCCGTGCGGCTTCCCGCCTACATGGTGCCCTCCGCGTTCGTCCACCTGGACTCCTGGCCGCTCACCGCCAACGGCAAGGTCGACCGCGGCGCCCTGCCCGACCCGGCGTCCACCGCCAGCGAGCGGCCCGCCGGGCGCGCGCCCGCCACCGACGCCGAGCGCGCCCTGAGCGCGGTCTACGCGGACGTCCTCGGCCTGGACGGGGTCGGCGCGGACGAGGACTTCTTCGCCCTGGGCGGCGACAGCGTCCTCACCCTGCGCCTGGTCGGTGGCGCCCGTCGGGCCGGGTGGACCGTCACCGGCCGCCAGGTCTTCCGCCACCCCGTGGTGTCCGACCTCGCCGCGGTCGCCGAACCCGTGTCCCCACCGGTCTATTATATACATCTGACGATGCC
>NZ_LAVM01000123.1:0-11083 GCF_001083815.1 Nocardiopsis sp. SBT366
TTCGGCGTATCCGAGGAGGGTGGCGTCGATGACGGAGTCGAAGTTGGTGTCCGCAACGAGCCAGCGGGTGTGGGCCGCGGCGGGTTCGGTGATGGCGACGCGGTCGCGCTCGTGCTTGAGGGGCCGCGTGCCCGGGCGCGGGTGGGCGCGAAGTGGGGCCCTGGCGTTTCCGATGTCGACGGGCGGCCCAGGGTTGGGCGCGACGCTCCCATGGTTTGAGGGTTGATGATCATGAGTGGCCTGTTGGATGGGACTTCGCCGGAAGAAGTCTCAAAAAGCACCTGAATGAGAGACTTGAACGTGGGTGGCGCGGGGTCGCCCTGACTCTGTGAGGGGGCGAGATGGACCAGGACGAGGTCATCCGGTTCGTGGCCGGACTGGGCGAGGTGGACGTGATGACCGCGAGCCGGGAGAGCGGGGCTCCCGAGATCGCCTGGGGCGACTCCTTCTTCCTCTACGACCCGGACGGTCGGGCGCGCGAACGCGACGGCTTCACGCCGTTCGCGACCCTGGTGACCAAGGACTACCCGGGCTTCGACGCCGACTCCGACCTGGACCGGCCCGGGGTGTTCCGGGTCAACGTCGCGGTGGGGCGTGCGCTGTTCGAGGAGCTCGTGGGCCACGCCCGCGCCGCGCACGCCGAGCACCGGGTCGGGATCGACTTCACCGAGCTGGACCGGCTGCTCCCCCATCCCGCGTACGCCTCCCAGGGGTGGGTGTCGGTGCTCAACCCGGGTCCGCGCACCGAGGAGCGCACCCGTGAGCTGCTGGCGCTGGCCAGGGACCGGGCCGCCGCCCGGTACCGCCCTCGGGGCTGAGGGGTCAGCCGTTCCCACGGTCGTGGCGCTCGCGCGCGGCGCGTACGTCCTCGCGGTGGTCGTTGGCCCAGCGGTCCAGGGCGGTGAGCGGCACCAGCAGGGTGTGTCCGAGCTGGGTCAGCGTGTATTCCACGCGCGGTGGGACGCTGGCGTGCGCCGTGCGCTCCACCAGGCCGTCACGGACCAGGGCGCGCAGGGTCAGCGTGAGCATGCGCTGGCTGATCCCGTCGATGGCGCGGTGCAGTTCGCTGTAGCGGTGCGTTCGCTGGCCGAGCATGACGATGACGAGCACGCTCCACTTGTCACCGACCCGGTCCAGGACCTCGCGGACGGGGCAGTCCTCGGGCCCACGGGTGAGGTCGCGTTCGGTCAGGGGAACACCGGTGTTCGTCGCGGACATGAAAGTTCCTTCTTGAGGTCGGTCTGTCCTACCTGCATACTCACTGATCAGTAGGTTACGCACAAGAAGTATGTGAGGGGTGGTGGGTGTGAGCGACACGCAGCCGCGGAGCACGCCCGAGCCGGTGCCGGAGCGGGACGAGGGCTATATGCCCCTGCCCGTGGTCGGCGCACTGGTGACGTTGGGGTCCGAGGACGCGCCCGCGTGCTCGGACGGAAGCTGCTGGTGAGGGGAACGTCCGTGCAGATCGAAGTGTGGTCCGACATCGTGTGCCCGTGGTGCTACATCGGTAAGCGGCGCCTGGAGCGGGCCCTGGAGGGGTTCGAGCACGCCGACGAGGTCGAGGTCGTCTGGCGCAGCTTCCAACTCGACCCGGCCTTTCCCCGTGGGGTGAGCGAGCCGGTCCTGGACTCCCTGGCGGCGAAGACGAACGCGACCCCCGACCAGGTCCGTGCGATGACCGCGCGGGTCGGGCAGATCGCCGCGCAGGAGGGGCTGCACTACGAGTTCGACGGCGCCGTCATGGTCAACACCTTCGACGCCCACCGGCTCTCCCACCTGGCCAGGGAACGGGGTGTGGGCGGCCAGGCCCACGAGCGGCTGATGCGCGCCCAGCTGGTGGAGGCCCGCGACCTGGGAGAGGTGGAGACCCTGGTGGAGTTGGCCGTGGAGATCGGCTTGGACGCCGCTGAGGCCCGCACCGTGCTGACCGGGGACGCCTACACCGCCGAGGTCGAGGACGACGTCCGCACTGCCCGTGCCCTGGGCGCCACCGGTGTGCCGTTCTTCGTGATGGACCGTGCCTTCGGTGTCTCGGGCGCGCAGCCGCTGGAGGTGTTCACCTCGGCACTGGAGAAGGCCCACGCCCAGAGGGCCTGACTCCACGGCCCGATCCCCCTGTTGGGGCGGGTCGTCTCACCTTTGCCGATCACCCCTGCCGAAGGGGGACCGGGAGGGCTGGAGGGAGGTCACCCCCAAGGAGCCGGTGGCCGAGGCGTTGGCGGTGGCGACGGCGGCCCCACGGTGGGGGCCGGTCGCCGAGCGGTCGCGGATCCCAGGGCCCGGGTACACCGGTGGGCCGACCGGCCCGTACGCGGCGCGGCCCCGCTCCCCCGGTGAGGAGGGCGGGGCCGCGGCGTGGACTGGCTACTGGATCGGGACTCCGGGGATCTCGCCGAAGGCACCCGCGTACAGGGTCATCTCGGCCACGTCCGGGCTCGGGGCGGGGAAGACCGCAAGGGCCATGTACTCCTCGCCCGGGGACAGGGTGAGGATCTCGTCGGCGAAGTCCTCGTACTCCCCCTCCCCCGTGCGGATACGGATCACGTACCGGATCACGCCGGTGCCGGGTTCCTCCAGACGGAAACCGCCCATGGTGCCCTCGGTGTACTGCTGCGGGCTGCCGGGCAGGAACGCCTCGTCGCCCTCCAGGTCGGCCTCCAGGTCCGAGAGGGTGGAGTTCTGGAAGCCCACCATCTGGAACAGGTACGCGCCGTCGCGCACCATCGGGTAGACGTTCAGGTCCAGGTCCTCGTGCGCGACCGTGGTGAAGGGGTCCAGTTCCTCGAAGTAGGGCGCCGCAGGTCCGACGTGGCGCTTGGCCGCCTCCAGGCCGCCGCCCTCCTCGGTGTCGTTGTCGGCCATCGGGACCTCATAGGAGAACTCGACGCGGCGGTTGCGGGCGCGGGCCTCCTCGTCGTCGTCCCCGCCCTCCTGGGCGAGCAGCTCCCCGCTGCCCCGGCCCTCGGTGGTCAGGGTGAAGTCCGACCCCAGTTCCTCCTCCAGCAGTGCTCGCACGGCCTCGGCGCGCTCCTCGGACAGCGTCTGGTTGTAGTCGTCAGCTCCCTTGCCGTCGGTGTGGCCGACGACGGTGATCTCCACGTCCTCGCCGAGGTTCTCGCGCAGGGACTGGGCGGCCTCCCTGATGGTGTCCACGGCCTCGTCGGTGGGGTCGGACTCGTCGAAGGCGAACATGTTGTCCGCGTGCAGGGCGATGGTCTCCTCGTCCCCCGCGCGTGTGGTGGAGGCGGTGGAGCTGTCCACGAAGCTCTCCATGGACTGGACGAACTCGGCCGTGTCCAACCCGGGCTCCGGCGCGGTCTCCGGGTAGACGATCTCGTCCTCGGGCAGGTCCCCGTTGATGATCCAGGTCTCGGGGTCGATGTAGTCGTGCACGTCGGGTTCGGGGAGCTGGGTGAACTCGTCGACGTAGCTGACGGGGACGCCGGGCACGTGTCCGGCGGTCATCCCGGTCAGGGTCAGAAAGTCCACGTCCTCGCTGGGTGCGGGGAAGTACCGGCGGATGGGCGCGGCCAGATACTCGTGGATGGGAACGAGGTCGCTGCCCTCGATGAAGTAGCTGCCGTAGGGTTCGCCGTGGTCCTCGTCAGTGATGGGGAGCAGGACCTCGCCGGAGACCGGGTCGACCAGGCGGACGGGGGCGCCCGCGTAGGAGATCTCCTCGCCGGTGATGGTCTCCAGGATGTTGCGGCTGAAGTCGATCATCAGGTATTCGCCGTCGTGCTCCAGCGCCTCGACGGTGATCTCCACGGCGACGTCGTTGCCACCCTCGACGAACATGCGGCCCTGACGCACGAAGGGGAGTTCGACGTCCTCGGCGGTGACCTGCTCGGCGGACTCCTCGGAGGCGGCGGACTCCTGCTCGCCTTCCTCGCCGGAGGTCAGGTCGCGGACCAGGCCGCAGGAGCTGAGGGCCAGGCTCAGGGCGATGACCACACCGGTCACGCCTAGGGCTCGTTGGGACATGGTCGGGGGACTCCCTCGTGGTGGTGCGATGCTCCGGCCGGGGCGCCGGGATGGTGGTCAGCCGGTCAGACGCGCGGCGGGGCCGTCTGGTTGCGGGTGCTCGCTCACAGGTGTGCGCGAACACGGGGGCGGGACCGGACCCCGTGGCGCCGGGCGCGCGGGAGTGCTTGGATGGGGGCGTCGCGTGACCCGTGGGCGGCACGGACGAGGAAGGGCGGGCACGTTCCCATGTCGGAGATGGTGTTCGGGGTCGTGCCGGTGCTGGCCGCCGTGCTGACCGGCCTGTTCGCGGGTCTGTTCCTGACTTTTTCGATGGCGGTCATGCCCGGGTTGGCCCGCGCTGGCGACCGCGCGATGATCGAGTCGATGCGGGGAATCAACACGGCCATCCTGAACCCGCTGTTCGCGGTGGTCTTCGTGGGGGCGCCGGTGGCTGCGCTGGGGTCGACAGCGCTGTACGCCACCTCCGGTTCGCTGACGCCCCTGGTCTGGTCCGGGGCTGGTCTGGTCCTGCTGCTGACAGCGGTGGTGGTCACCTTCGCCGTGAACGTGCCGCGCAACAACGCCCTGGACCAGGCCGGTACGGCCGAGCACCTGGGCGACCCGGCGGCGGTGCGGGCCGCCTTCGAGCCGGGGTGGGTGCGGTGGAACCACGTGCGTTCCCTGGCCTCAGTGGCGGCGCTGGTCTGTTCGGTCATGGCCCTTCTTCCCGCCTGAAGTGTCCCCGTCGCCCTTCCGACCAGTGCGTTGCGGGCCGTGGCGACCCCGGGTGTGAAACGGTGGCCGGGTGAGTCCGCACATTGAGACCTTCGACCCCGCAGCGACCCCGACGGCCGACCTCGCTGCCTGGAGTTCGGTGTACACCGACGGGCAGTCCGCGCTGTCGGGCAGTGCGACACCGGCGGAGGAACTGGCCACCCGTCTGCGCTCCGGTCGCGCGGGGCGGGCCTGGCGTTGGGCGGCCCGGATCACCCCGGGCCACCCCATCCACGGTGTGGCGGAGCTGCGCCACCAGCACCATGACGCGCGCATCGGGTTCCTGCGCCTGTTCGTGGCCGACCACGTGCGGCGTCGGGGCACGGGTCGACAGTTGCGCGAGGCCGTGGTGGAGGAGGCCCGAGCCCAGGGGATGGACCGCCTCCAGAGCACCGTGCTGGCCGGAGAACCCGGCGAGTCCTTCGCGCGCGCCAGCCCCTACCTGCGCACTCTGCTGCGGTTGGAGCTCCAGAAGCAGTACCTGGACGAATCCACCCTGCGTCGCTGCTGGAGCCTGGCCGCCACGCCCGCGCGCGGGTACCGGCTCACCCACTGGGAGGGGCCCGCACCCGACCACATGGCCGCCTCCTTCGGGCGGGTCATGGCCCACCTGCTGGACGCCCCCGGGGCCGCCCTCCAGGTGGAGGCGCGCGCCTGGGACGTGCCACGGGTGCGCGAGTGGGAGCGTCAGATGACCGTGGACGGGTCGCGGCTGGTGGTGGGAGCCGCACTGGACCGTATGTCGGACCAGGTGGTCGCGGCCACGGTGAGCACGGTGACGCGGGGCGTGGTGGCCGACCAGCACGACACGGCGGTGCTGCCCGCGCACCGGCGCAAGGGGCTGGCCAGCCGGGTCAAGGCGACCCAGGCGCTGCGGGTGCACGACCTGTTCCCGCATGTGGAAGCGGTGGCGGTGACCATCAACCAGGAGAACCAGGCGATGCTCGCGGTCAACCGCGCCCTGGGTTACCAGAGGGTCAGTGAGCGGCTGCTGGTGGAGGAGGGGCTGGACCCGCATGAGGGTCCAGCGACCTGACGGTGGTGGGCCTTCGACGTGGTGGCCCGGCGCTCCCGCACCCACGAGGAGCACCTGGACCGGTCAGCGCGGACCGGTTCGGCGGACACGGAGTGCGCGGCTGGCGGTGTTCGGACCCAGGAGGGACGTCAACAAGCTGACCGGGGCTGCCCTGGCCATCTGCATGCGGAACGCCCCCGCCACGGAGTCCCGTGGCGGGGGCGTTCCTCGTGGATCACACGCCGAAGGCGTCCGGGTACCGGATGGTGCCGCGCGGGGTCTCACGCGAGGGGTCCAGCGACAGGGCCATCATGGCCTCGTCGGGTACCTCGAACGGAGCGCGCACGCCGAACCCGGAGGCCGGGGTGAAGCCGAACCTCGGGTAGTAGTCGGCGTGGCCCAGGACCAGGACGAGGTTCTCGCCCAGGGCGCGGGCCGACTCCAGACCGGCGCGGATGGCGGCCGCACCGGCGCCGGTGCGCTGGAACTCGGGCAGCACCGCGCACGGAGCCAGCGCCAGGGCCGGGTGGCCGTCGACGTGGCAGCGGGTGAACAGCGCGTGCCCTACCAGGGTGCCGTCAGTTGCTTCGGTGACGACGGACAGGCCGTCGATCCACGCGGAGGTGTCAGCGCGCAGGGCGTCGACCAGGTCGGCTTCGGCCGGTCTCTCGAACGCGGCGCTGTTGATCGCGTGGATCGTGGTGACGTCGGCGCTGGTCTCGGGACGGGTGGACCAGGCGTGGGTGGAGTGGGACAACGTTGAGGACCTTCGTTTTCGGGGGTCCCGTCGTGTGGTCAGGCCGGGACCCGCTGGCTGGAGGTGCTGGGGGCGTCGCTCACGGCGGCGCTGGTCACGACAGTCATCAGTTCACCTCTTGGGTCCGCACGGCCGACTCTCGGCGTCGCGGGGTCCAACGCTAGCAGGGGGCTGGGGCTTCCCCGTGGTGAGAGCGTTCACGGGTGCGACGCGGGCGAGGGAGGGCTTGGACGGCCCCCGAGGGCCCTGTGTGGAACCGTTCCGATGGCTAGGGTGTCTTATCCACAGGGCTTCGCGGGGTTCGGCGGGCCCGGTGACCCAGGCGGCGCGACGGTAGGGAGACCGGAACGGTGGAGCTGTTCGAGGAAGGCGCCAAGGTCCTGACCCAGGAGATGGTCAAGGGCGGATGGACGGTGGTCCAGGGCTGGATCACCCGGGTGTTCAAGGGCGACGAGGCCAAGCGGAGCAGGGCCCTGGACGAGGTGGAGCAGACCCGCCGCGAACTGGACCCCGGGGGCGGGGAGACGGTGTCGGTGCAGGAGGTTGAGCAGACCTGGCGGACCCAGTTGCGCCGCCTGCTGCGTGAGGACCCGACCGCCGCCGCCGAACTGCGTGTACTCCTGGACGAAGTGGCTCCGTCCGCGGCCGGAGGCGTCACCAACATCGCCCGCGACGTGCACGGCGGGGTGCTCATCCAGGCGGGCACCATTCACGGGGGCGTGCACCGGAGCGAGACCCGCTACGACGGCGACCACGTCGAGATGAGCGGCAACCGGGCTGGCCGCGATGTGATCGGCACGCAGAACAACCATGGTGATCGACGGAGCCAGAGCCAGGGGCACGGGGACGCGTGAACAGGCAGGACTCCTCCGCGGAGAGGGGTGGCCCGCTGAGCCGCGCGGCCATCCAGGGATCCCGGTCCCGGCGCGACACCATCGGTGTGCAGAACAACTACGGTGTCGGCCCCGCCCGGGGCCCGGCTCAGACCCTGGTCACACTGCCCTCGCTGGACGCCGGGTTCACCAGCCGGGGCGCGGAACTGGAGCGGGTTCTGGCGGTGCTCGACCCCGGGGTCGAGGGCGTTGCGGGAGTGGTGGTCTCCCAGGGCATGGGAGGGGTCGGCAAGACCCAACTGGCGCTGGCTGCCGGGCACGAGGCTATCCGTCGCGGGTGGTTCGCCGGAGCGCTCTTCGTGGACCTGCACGGCTACTCCACCCCGGTCGACGGTGACCGGGCGGTGGAGTCCTTCCTGCGCAGCCTGGAGGTACCCACGGAGCGGTGGCCGGACGACGCCGACGCCAGACGCGGACTGTACCGCTCCTCCCTGGAGGAACGGTCCCTGGAACTGGGCGGCCCGATCCTGGTGGTGGCCGACAACGCATCCGAGGCCGGTCAGGTCACTCCCCTGGTTCCCGGTCTGGCGAGGCACCGCCTGCTGGCGACCTCACGCGACCGCCTCACCTCGTTCGGTTGGCGGCGCATCCTCATCGACCACCTCTCCGACACCCGTGCCGTCCGGGTCCTGGTGGAGGCGCTGCGGGTCGGTGACCCGGACGATCCACGAGTCGCTGAAGCCGCAGCCCTGGCCCGGGTGGCGAAGGCCTGCGCCGGGTTGCCCCTGGCGCTGCGCATCTGCGCCGCCGTCCTGGGAGCGGCTCCGGACATGACCGCCGACGAGCTGGCGAACACCCTTGAGGGTTCCGAGACACGGTTGCGCAGGTTGAGGGACGGCTCCCGCAGCCTGTACACGGTTTTCAAACAGTCCCGTGCGCGGCTGGCGCCCGAGGCCGCCGAACTGCTCGCCCTGCTGGGGTTGGCTCCCGGACCGGACATCTCAACGGCGGCCGCGGCGGTCCTGGCCGGGGTCGAGGAGACCGAGGCTCTGGAGCGTCTGCGTTCTCTGTCGGCCGCGCACCTGGTGTCGGGGAAGGCGGGCCGGTGGCAGATGCACGACCTGACCGCCGACTACGCGGCCTCACTGAGCAAGGGAGACGACGCTGCGGACCGGTTCGTCCACGCTCGACGGCGCCTGTTCGACCACTACTCGTCCATGGCCGACGGCGCCCGTCTCAACCTCGTGGCGTTGCCGGGCCAGCAGACCCCGGAGACCTTCGCCGACCGTCGGGCGGCCACGCGGTGGCTGGACGCGGAACGCGCGGTCCTGATCGACACCGTGCACGTGGCCCGCAGGCTCGGTGAGACACGGACCGAGACCGACCTGCCGGTCTTCCTCAACACGTATCTCAAACGGCGTCGGGACCTCTCCGACCTGGAGGACGTGCACCGGATCGCGCTCAGAGCCGCGCAGCGAAGCGGGAACAGGGATCGCGAGGCCATCTCCTGGAACAACCTGGGAGCCGTGCTGCGTGAGACGCGTCGGTTCGGGGCGGCCATCGACGCGCACGGACGTGCCCGATCCCTCTTCGCTGAGCTGTTCGACGATCACGGCGAGGCTGTGTCGTGGAGCAGCCTTGGGGCCGCGTTGGGCGACGAACGGCGTTTCACCGAAGCCCTGGAAGCCCTTCGGGAAGCGCAGGTCATGTTCGCCCGGTTGGACGACGTGCACCGGGAGGCCATCGCGTGGAACAACCTCGGGGCGACGCTGCGTGAGGTCGGCCGGTTCGCCGAGGCCGTCGACGCCCACCAACGGGCCCAGGGCTTCTTCCGCCAGCTGGGCGATACCCATCGCGAAGCCAGGGTGTGGGTCAACCTGGGCGCGGTGTTGAGCCAGGAGAAGCGATTCACGGAGGCCATGGAGGCCCACGAACGAGCCCGAACCATGTTCCAGGGGCTGGGCGACACCCGTGAGGTGGCCAAGGCGGGGATGGGCCTGGGCATCTGCTTTCGGGGGCTCCGCCGAACGGATGAGGCCCTGGCCTTGCTCGACGAGGTGGTCGGGTTCTTGTCCGATGAACACGACCCGCACCACGAGGGGCTGGCCCGCCACGAACTCGGGCTGACCTGGATGGCGGCGGGTGACCCACCGAGGGCGGTCCCGCACCTGGAACGCGCCGTCAAGCTCCTCGGGGAGAACAACGACCCGTTCCGAAGGGACCAGGCCGCCGCAGCGCTGGCCAGGGCCCGAAACTCCTCCACCCCGGGGGGAAGCTCGCCAGGGTCCCCCACCCTCTGAGCGTGGCGTGGCCAGCATCTCGCACCCCTGAGTGCGAGACGCCTGGGCACGGGACACGGTTTCGGACAGGCACCGCCGCGCGCCCCGTGCCGGGGTCAGTCGGCCCGCTGCCCGTCACGGCGCAGCGGTGAGCCCAGCAACCGGTTGAGGTCGGCCTCCGCCTCCGTCAGCAACTCCTGGCCGAACACGCACAGAGTCCCCTGACCGTGCTCCCAGGGATGGCCGAAGGTCCCCAGACGCAGGTCCCTCGCGAGGTTGATGTAGTAGTCGCCGTCGGGGAACGTGTGCGCCGGATGGCGCGGCTGCTCGTCGCCGCCGACCCGGCGCGGGTCGTACCGGCGTCCGATGTGCTGCCAGTCCAGGGAGTAGAGGTGTTCACCCTCCGGCACGCTGGCGGCGAGCGCGAGTCGCATGGACCGGTTCAGCTCGGCGAGGCGTTGGGGGTTCCCAGCGACGGCGCGCACCGACCAGGTCACCGAGGGGGTGGGCTCGACGATGCCGGGGAAGACCGTGGCGCTGGGGGCGAAGAAGAAGCGGTTGGTGAACCGATCCCAGAGGTCGTCGTGTTCGGGGTCGTCGTTGAGTTCGGTGACCGGTCGGGTCGGGGCGGGGGTCCCGTCCGGGACCCAGGTGTGGGTACGCGCGGTGGTGACCTGGTGAAACCCCGAGGCCAGCAGTAGTTTGAGCAGGTCGGGTTGGGCCGCGGGGTCGACCTCGGCGGACATGAGGCGGGACTCGGCCTGGGTCCACACCCACCATAGTGGCAGGACGCGGCCGGAGCTGGCGTGCCGGGCCCACTCCCCCAGGAACTCGGGTCGGGGCGCGGTCATGCCCTCCAGGACGACGAAGGGCGTTCCGGTGCGCAGGGTGGCCCAGCTGGCGGCGCGCACGTGGGCCCCGTCTACCAGGGTCAGGGTCCGGTTCTCGAAGGCGTAGCCGTCCGCCTCGTGTTCGGCCAGGGGGCGCCGGTGTGGTCCGGAGCCGGCGGCCAGGCGACGCACGGCCCGGGCGGACACCCGGTCGTTCTCGCGGAGCTGTTCGTCCGGCGGGGGCTGCGCTGTGGGGAGGTCGTCGAGTTTGGCGACCAGGACGGAGCGCTCGGGGCCCGGTGTGAACCCGGCCGTGTCCAGCGCGTGGGCCAGCGCGGGCGGGTCGTGGGCGTGGGTCCGCCACTGCGCGGGTTCGGAGTGCGCGTCGAACCGGTCCCTCTGGCGGGCGACGAGGGCGGGGAGGTCGGTGCGGGTCGGCAGCGGGCCGTGGTCGACGACGCCGTGGGTGCCGTAGTGGGTGCGGACGAGGCTGGCGCCGTCCAGGTGCGGGTCCCGTAGGTGCACCGCCCCGGTCTGGGACGGGGAGGGGAGGTGGCCGCGCAGGTGGGTGTCGTAGGCATGGCGAAGCTCGTGCAAGGTGTGACAGCCAGGAGGGGTGAGGGGGCGGG
>NZ_LAVM01000124.1:0-10929 GCF_001083815.1 Nocardiopsis sp. SBT366
GGCCACGGGTGAGACCCGGCGCAGCGGCACGGGACCGGTCGCGCTGAGCGCGGTGGCGGCCGGGCGACGTCGCCGCCACCGGGGTCAGCGCGACCGGTCCCGTGCCGCTGCGCCGGGTCTCACCCGTGGCCGACATCGTGGTCCGTGCCGCTGACGGAGAACTTCCCCCGTGGGAGGACGGCGTCGTCCCACACCTCGACCTGCCCAGCTCCGGGGCCCGGGTCGGCGAACCCGACCCCGTCACCGCGCTGGCACCCGTCGACGAGCAGAGCGTGAACCCCGTCGGCTTCACCAAGAAGGCGGGCGGCCCCATGGGCGACCTGTCGGCCCGCGGCGGGCGCTGTGTCATCCGCGAGGGCGAGCGGGTACTGAGCACCGTCCCAGAGGACGGCACGCTCACCGACCTCGACATCGGCCGCGCCCGCTACCTGCGCGGTGTGCGTGTGGACTGGTCCGGGCACACGAACCCGGTCGCCGTCGTCCGGGCGGTCGTCGCCCTGGCCGCCGGAGGGATCCCCGTGGTCAGCGGACCCGCTCCCGAGTGGGCGGCCGGGCTCGGGCCGGAGCTCACCACCGTGCTCACCAGCCTGGACGCGACGGCGCTGGCCGACCCCCTCAGCCGGGAGGAGCACAGCGTCCGGCTGCGGCGCGCCGCCCTGCGTACCCACGGCCAGCTGGCCCGTTGGCGCGCCCTGGCCGCGCGGGCGGGGGTGCCGGTACCGCCCGAACCCCTGGTGTCGGTGATGCTGTGCACCCGGCGGCCCGAACTGGTGGGGTTCGCCCTCGCCCAGGTGGCCCGGCAGCGCGGGGTGCGGTTCGAGCTGGTTCTGGCTCTGCACGGCTTCTCCGCGGAACTGCCCGAGGTCCGCGCGGCCGTGGCGGACTTCGCGGCCACCGGCAGGCCGATCACCGTTCACGAGGCCCCGGCGGACCAGGTGTTCGGCGCGGTCCTCAACGACGCCGTGGACCGCACGTCCGGCAGCGTGATCGCCAAGTGGGACGACGACGACTGGTACGGCCCCGAACACCTCGCCGACATGCTGATGGCGCGCACCTACGCCTGTGCCGACCTGGTCGGTGTCACCCAGGACCTCGTGTACCTGGAGGAACTCGACCTCACCGTGTGGCGGAGCTACCAGACCGAGAAGCCCTCGCCGGACGTGGTGGGCAGCACGATCGTCATCGACCGCTCCGTTCTGCGCGACGTCGGCGGGTTCCGTCCCCTGCCCAGGGCGATCGACAGCCAGCTGCTGCTGGCGGTGCGCCGCGACAGCGGGCGGATCTATCGCACCCACGGCCTCGGCTACCTGCTGCGCCGCGCCGGGCAGGGCCACACCTGGGGTGCCGACATGGGCTACTTCCTTCGCAGGAGCACCCGGCAGTGGTCCGGCTGGCGGCCGAGCGCGCTGTTGGAGGGGGCGCCCGCCCCGCTGGGCCAGCCGGACCCGGGCGCGGCACGGACACTGCTCCGGACCACCGAGTACACGGGAGGACAGTCGTGACCAGTGCGGACAACGTCTCGGAACGCCAGTCAGGGGAGCGGGCCGACACCCGGGTACGGGTCGGGGTGGTCCCGGAACAGGGGCAGCTCCAGGGAGGGGAGGACACCGGGCGGCTCGCGGCGTCCCCGCGACAGCCCCTGGTGTTCCGCAACGACTACGCGCGCCTGGACCCGCCCCCGCTGGGGGAGTGGACGCCGACGCTGTCGGTGAGCGTGGTGATCCCGGCGCACGGCCAGCCCGAGAAGCTCGCGCTGGTGCTGGCCTCGCTGGCCGCGCAGAGTTACCCGGCGCACCTCATGGAGGTGGTCGTGGTGGACGACGGTTCGCCCGTTCCGCTCGCGCTGCCCGAGGTGCGCCCGGAGCACACGCGCCTCATCACCTCCGACCCCGGCGGCTGGGGTTCGGCGCACGCCGTCAACACCGGGGTCGCCGACTCGTCCGGGCAGGTGGTCCTGCGTCTGGACGCGGACATGCTCGTCTACCGCGAGCACGTGGAGTCCCAGATGCGCTGGCACCACGTGGTGGACTACGCGGTGGTCATGGGCCACAAGATGTTCGTGGACTTCGACCCGGCCGCGATGACCCCGGAGCACGTCCGGGACGAGGTCGCCGCTGGCCGCGCCGAGCTGCTCTTCGACCTGGAGGGCGCTGATCCGCACTGGGTGGAGCGGTTCATCGACCGGCACGACCGGCTGCGCTCCGCCCACCACGAGGCCTTCAAGGTGTTCGTCGGGGCGACCGGATCGCTGCACCGGAGCCTGTTCGACGCGGCGGGCGGCCTGGACCCGGGGATGATCCTGGGCGGGGACAGCGAGTTCGGCCACCGGGTGGCCCAACGGGGAGCCTTCTTCGTTCCGGACACGGAGACCAGCAGCTGGCACCTGGGGCGCTCGCAGATGCAGGAGAAGAGGGACGCCGGGACCCGCTACCGGAAGCCCTACGTGGCCAACCGGGTGCCCGACTTCCACCTGCGGCGCAAGCAGCCCGAGCGCCAGTGGGAGGTGCCGCTGGTCGACGTCGTGCTGGACGCGGCGGACCGCACCCTGGAGGAGATCGACACCACCGCCAGGGCGCTCCTCTCCGGGACCACCCCGGACCTGCGCCTGTGGATGGTGGGCCCGTGGGGCGCACTGGACGAGGAGCGCCGCTCCCCGTTGGAGGAGGAGATCCTCGACCTGAGGCTGGCCCACGAGACCTTCCGGGGCGACCCGCGCGTGCGGTTCGTCGAGAGCGAGCCGAGTACGGACCCCCGCGTGCCCTACCGCCTGTACCTGGAGGCCGGTGCCGAACCGTACCCCAAGGCGCTGGCGGAGATGGTCCACGCCTGTGACACCCGGGCGGTGGGACTGCTCTGCGCGCCCATGCCGGGTGCCCTCACGGCGCAGGAGGGGATGCTGCGCCTGGAGCGGACCGCCGCCTTCGCCCGCGCCCGCCACCTCGACCCCGAGGTGACCGGCCGGGACCTGGACCGCCTGGTGGAGGAGGTCCACGGCATTCACTGGATGCCCGCGACGGACCTGGTCCTCGCGACGGACGACGAGGAGGCCCGACTGGAGTCCCCGGCGGCCGCGCGGCAGGAGGAGGCCGACCCACAGGACGTGGCCCTGCTCCAGGCCGAACTGGAACAGACCCGGGCCCGGGCGGACCGCATGCGCCGCAGGGCGGAGCGGGCCGAACGCAAGCTGCGCTGGTTCACCCCGGGCCTGGTCCGCCGGGCCCTGCGCCGCATGGTCCGTTAGGACGTCCGGGAGCGCGGGCGGGGTTCAGGCGCCGAAGGAGGTGAGCGCTCCCCGGTCGTCGAACCGGGCGCCCGGGGCCCACGCGATCTCCCAGCGGTTGCCCTCCGGGTCCGCGATGTAGGCGGACCGCCCTCCCCAGGGGCGGTCCGTCGGTTCTGCCACGACCTCGGCTCCCGCCCGGACGGCGGCCTCGAACGCCCCGTCGACCTGTGTGCGCTCGTCGACGTTGCAGGCCAGGGTGAACCCGGACCAGGCGGTCGGGGCGGGCAGCACGCCGTCGGACGCCTCGGCGGCCAGTTCCGCCACGGGGAACAGGGACAGCAGGACACCGCCCACCAGGAACCCCGTCCACCCGTCCGAACCGGACGGCACCTCCTCCCAGCCAAGGGCCAGGTAGAACCGGCGCAGCTCCGGCAGGTCGCGGGCTCCGAGGGTGACCACGGTCAGACGCGGCGGGAGTTCGTCCATACCGCGAGGGTACGTCGCGGGGCCCTGACTAGGAAACCCAGAGGCCGAGCGCCTCGGCGACCAGGGCGGGGCGCTCCTGACCCTCGATCTCCACGGTGTGCTCGGTGGAGACCAGGTAGCCCTTGGGGGTCGGCTTCACCTCGCCGAGCAGTACGGCGTCGCGCACCCGCGAGCCCACGGTGACCGGCTGGAGGAAGCGCACCTTGTTGAGGCCGTAGTTGATGGACATCCGCGGCTTCACGGTGAGGGCGAAGACGCTCTGGGAGAAGTGCGCCAACAGCGACAGCGACAGGTAGCCGTGCGCGATGGTGGCGCCGAAGGGACCCCCGGCGGCGCGCGCGGCGTCCTGGTGGATCCACTGGTGGTCGTCGGTCGCGTCGGCGAACAGGTCGATGCGGTCCTGGGTGATGGTCAGCCAGTCGGTCCGGCCCAGGTGCTCTCCCTGGGCCGCGACGACCTCCTGGACGTCGGCGAATACGCGCACCACGCCTCCACGTGCGTAGGGGGTCCGGTGTCGGGGCCGGACGCGGTGAGCGACAGGATACCTAACGCTGTTCGGTTATGGGGCGTTGTCCGACGCCCGGTTCGAGCGCGCGTCCAGGACCAGGGTCCTCGCGGTGTACCCGGACAGGGCCACCCGGTCCACGTCGTGCCCCAGACCGCTCTCGGCGAGCGGGACCGGAACCACGCCGTCGTGCGCGCGCACCGGGGGAATCACCAGGTCGCGGCCACGACTACTGGAACTCGGCATCTCCACTGGCAGGGTCGCGCCGGACAGCGAGGCCAGCGCCACCGTCGCCGCGCGGCCCACCCCGGTCACCGCCGAGGAACCGCACCACACCCCCCAGCCCGCGTCCACCGCCCGGTCCACCGCGCGCCGGGCCTCGGTCAACCCGCCCAGCCGGGCCGGGTCCACGTTCACCGCGCGCCCCGCCTCGGCCAGCACCGCCTCACGCAGATCGTCCACCGACGACAGCGAGCGGTACAGGGCCACGGGGGTGCGCAGCTCGGCCGTCAGGCGCGCGTGCGCCCCCAGGTCACCGGCGGCGAACGGGTCCTCGATCGCCAACAGCCCGAGCGCGTCCAACGACCGCAGCGCGTCCAGGTCCGCGGTGGACTCCGTGTAGCGTCCGCCCGCGTCCACCTGGAGGACGAGGAACGGGAAACTCGACTGCACGGCCCGGATCACGTCGGTGTCCCAACCCGGCTCGATCTCCAGCCTGATCCGCCGGAACCCCGCGCCGACCCTCCGGTTCACCTCCGTGACCACTGACTCCAGAGTCACCTGCCGGGGCAGGGTCACCCCCGCGGTGAGCGCGGTGCGCTCCCCGCCCAGCGCGTGCGCCAGCGGCGTGGATCGCTGACGGCTCCACAGGTCCCAGCACGCGGTGTCCAGGGCCCCGCTCAGCGCGGGATCCCAGGGCAGGTCCGCGAAGGCGTCGGCCACGTCTGTGGGGCGGCGCCAGGCGTGGTCCAGGAGGGCGGGAGCGAAGTCGCCGACGAGCGCCTCCCACTGGTCGGCGGTGGCCCGGGACACCTCGCCCCAGCCGCTCACCTGTCCGTCGGACACCCGGACCAGCACGGGAACGGACCCGTCGGAGCCGCGCCCGGCCAGTGACGGCCGCAGCCGAACGAGTTCGAGCTCGACGATCCGGGTCACCGTTGCCGCTCCGGTGTGTGTCACTACAGTCCCACCTCATGTGTTCGGGCCCCGGTCACGGGCCCCGCCATCGGAGGGGCCACCCCTCGACGGTACCCCCGCCGATCCGGCCCGACCACCCCGTCCCGAAGCGCGGATCCGGCGGCTGACCCAGGTGGGGCGGGTTTGGTCGGGGTGCGTGGGGGTTCGTCCGCCCACAACGGGGAGGGGGCCGCCCGTACGGACGACCCCCTCCCGCCAACCGCTCGCGCTACTAGGAGGCGAGCACCTCGTCGAGTTCGCGGTACTTCATCCCGTGCGCCTCGGCGACCGGAGCGTAGACCAGGTCGCCCTCGAACGTGTTGAGGCCCTCGGCCAGCGAGGGGTCCTCCCGCAGCGCCTGCTTCCAGCCCTTCTCAGCCAGGGCCACCGTGTACTTCAGGGTGTCCTTGGTCAGGGCGTGGGTGGAGGTGTTCGGCACGGCGCCCGGCATGTTGGCCACGCAGTAGAACACGGTGTCGTGCACGGCGAAGGTCGGGTCGTCGTGCGTGGTCGGCCGCGAGTCCTCGAAGCAGCCGCCCTGGTCGATGGCGATGTCGACCAGCACCGCGCCCGGACGCATCCGCGAGACCAGCTCGTTCGAGATGAGCCTGGGAGCCTTGGCACCCGGTACCAGAACCGCGCCGATGACCATGTCGGACTCCAGGACGGACAGTTCCAGCTCGAAGGCGTTGGAGACCACCGTCTTGACCTGGCCCCGGTACAGCGCGTCCATCTGCCGCAGCTTGTGGACGTTCAGGTCCAGCACGGTCACGTTCGCGCCCATGCCCACCGCGATCTGGGTGGCGTTGAGGCCGGACACCCCCGCGCCGATCACGGTGACGTTGGCCGGGCGCACCCCCGGAACCCCGCCCATCAGGACGCCCCGGCCGCCGTTGGGGCGCTGGAGCGTCACCGAACCCACCTGCGTGGCGAGCCGTCCGGCCACCTCCGACATCGGGGCGAGCAGCGGGAGCGAACCGTCGGGCAGCTGCACGGTCTCGTAGGCGATACCGGTGACCCCGCGATCCAGCAAGGCGTCCGTGCACTCGCGGGAGGCGGCCAGGTGCAGGTACGTGAACAGGGTCTGCCCCGCGCGCATGCGGTGGTACTCGGCCGGGACCGGCTCCTTGACCTTGAGGATCAGGTCGCCCGCGGCCCACACCTCGTCGGCGGTGGGCAGGATGCTGGCCCCCGCCGCGAGGTACTCCTCGTTCGTGATGGAGGAACCGGCCCCGGCGTCGTGCTCGACGAAGACCTCATGACCCCGGCGGGTCAGCTCGTGGACACCCGCAGGGGTGATCGCCACACGGTACTCGTGGTTCTTGATCTCGCGGGGCACGCCAATGCGCACGATTCCTCCAACTGGTATCGCCATTGATACCTCCCACTGTGACCTGCGAAGGCGCGTCCACGCTATCGCCAATGTGCATAGCCATCCGTAGCCATGTTGACAGGCTGTAAGCCGGATGTGTGTGGTGTGACACGGGTCTAGGGCTGATGTGAGTCAGAGAGGGTCGGGCGCCCCGCCACCCAGGTCCTGCGCACCCTTCCGGTGAGGCGCATCCCCGCGTACGGGCTGGGGTCCGAATCCGGCACCGCGAGGGTCGTCTGGTCCTCGAAGGCCACCAGGTCGGCGTCGTATCCCTCCTGGACGCGGCCCCGACCACCCAGCCCCAGCAGCTCCGCCGGGGCCCGCGCGGTCCACCGGGCGAGGTCGGAAAGGGAACGACCGCGCCTGCGCGCGGCCGTCCACAGCGCGGGCAGACTCCACTCCAGGGTGTACAGGCCGATGGCGGGCAGGTGGCCCGAACCGACGGTCAGGATCGGGGAGTCCGGCTCCAGCAGGGAGCTCCACAGCGCCTTGCGGTTGGCGTCCGACCGCAACGGGGGACGGCAGGCGTGCGCCGGAGAACCCGGGCCGGGGAACTCCGAGGGCAGGCACAGGTAGTGCGGGCAGGTGTGCGCCGTCAGCCCGACCCCCACCGCACCGGCGGCGGCCAGCAGGGCGGCGCACTCGGCGGCGGTGAAGGGGGCCACGTGGGTGCGCGCCCCCACCACGCGCGCCGCCGCGATCACCCGCTCGAGGCCCCGCCGCTCGGCCCGGGGCGGGCGCTGCTCCGCCGAGACCGGCGGGGTCCCCAGTTCACGGGCGTCCTCCGCGTGCATCAACAACAGGCCGTTCAGGGCCGCGATCTCCGCCATGGCCTTGCGCAGCCGCGCGTCGCCCAGGGCCGCCATGTCCGGGGCGCCGCCGTCCGACAGCGACCCCTGGAAGGCCACCACCCCGCCCGCGTGCAGGTCGGCCAGGTCCAGCGGACTGGTCCCCTCCGTGACCCCACCCAGGAAGAGCACCGATACCTCCGCCCCGGCCGCCGCACGCTGGTGCACCTGGAGGGAGTCGGCGCAGGTGATCGCGGGTCGGCCAGGAGCGGGGGAGACCACCACGCAGGTGACCCCGCCGCGCAGGGCGGAGGTGCTCACACGCTGGTAGGAAGCGGGAAGATCCTTCCCGGGGGCGTGCACGCCGGTGCCGAGGTCGATCGCGCCGGGCAGCAGCGCGGTGTCGCCGAGATCGACCACCTCGTGCGCGGACATCCTCGCGGAGTAGGGGCGGACCGACTCGATACGGCCGTCCCGCACCCCCACACTGGCCGACCTGATCCCCTCGGGGACCACCGTCCGCGTGGAACGGATGACACTGTCGAACTCGGGCATCGCCCTCCCCCTTCGTGCTCTCATGCGTTCGTGGAACCGGGTGGCCGTGGAGGGGGCACGGCGGCGAGGGGTGACGGGCACGAGGGGGCGGTCCGCGACCTCCCGTAGAGAGAACGAGCGTATCGCGAAGGCTCTCCGACGAAGGGGGAAACGTCACTTCTGGTCCGCGTCCCATGGGCCGCGAAAGGGATTTCCGGCACAAGGGGGGTGGGCGAGCGGACCCAAGTCCGACACTGTGTAGTAAACGGACTAACCTGGGTCGAGGTGTCCCTCCGTGCCAGGTCCCCGCCGGAGTCCGACGGACGGCAGTGCGGAGGCCCTCGCGCCCGGGGCGCTGACCTGCAAGTTGACCGACTCGACGACGGAGTGGCGCGTGGCTCCTCCCGCCCAGAACGACACATCCCCCAAGGAACACCAGGACCAGGCACCCGGCACCGAGAACGCCCCCGTCTACGCCCTGATCGCCGTGCTCGTGTGCACGGTGGCCCTGGGCGCCACCCTCATCCTGGGCGGCGCGGTCTTCGCGCAGATCATCCCCGGCATGGAGCGGTTCGACTCCGGTGAGTTCGTCCGCTGGGGCATGCCCATCGCCAAGACGGTCATGGACACGGCCGCGGTCCTGACCATCGGCCTCATGCTCATGGCGGTCGTCCTCCTCGGATCGGACAGGGGCCAGCTCTCCCCGCAGGCCGTCGGCTACGTGCGCGCCGGCACCTGGACCGCGCTGGCGTGGGTCCTCGGGGCCGTGGGCACCCTGTACTTCCAGACCGCCGAGTTCCTCGGTCGGCGCGCGGGCCAGATCACGGTCGACGAGGTCACCGCCTTCGCCGGTTCGATCGGCTCGGGCGTCGCCCTGATGTTCGTCATCCTCATCACCACCGGCATCGCCCTGTTCGGCCGCACCATCACCACCGCCACCGGTGGACTGTGGCTGCTGGTCGCGTCCCTGGTCGCGGTCACCCCGCCCGCTCTCACCGGTCACGCCGCCTCCTCCGGGGCACACGAGCTGGCCGTCACCGGGTTGGCGCTGCACCTGATCTCGATCTGCGCCTGGGTGGGCGGTCTGGCCGTGGTCACCTACCACGCCATGCGCAAGGACGGGCAGGAGCCGGCCGTCGCCGCCCACCGGTTCAGCCGCATGGCCCTGTGGGCCTACGTGGGCGTGGCGATCAGCGGCGCCGCGAGCGCCATGGCCCGCCTGTACTCCCTGGACGACCTGTTCGTCACGGACTACGGCCGGATCATCCTCGTCAAGATCGCCCTGTTCGTGGTCCTGGGCTTCCTCGGCTACGCCCACCGCACCCGGGTGCTGACGCGGATCGACGCCGCGCCCGGAGGGAAGGTGGGCTACTCCTTCCGCCGCCGGAGCTTCCTGCGCCTGGCCGGGGCTGAGGTCCTGATCATGGCCGCCGTCATGGGTGTGTCCGTCGGCCTGGGCCGGACCGCGCCGCCGACACCGCCGACCGAGGGCACTCTCGACCCGGCCGCCGCGATCCTGGGCTTCGCCATCCCGCCCGCGATGAGCCTGGAGAACGTCCTCACCCTGTGGCGACCGGACCTGTTCTTCATCATGTTCGTCGTGGTCGCCGGATTCCTGTACCTCGGAGGCGTGCGACGCCTGGTCAAGCGCGGCGACAAGTGGCCCGTCGGCCGCACCGTCGCCTTCCTCCTGGGGCTGCTGACCATCGTCGCGGTGCAGCTCAGCGGGTTCGCGACCTACGCGATGATCATGTTCTCGATGCACATGATCCAGCACATGGTGCTGGCCATGGTCACGCCGATCCTCCTGGTGCTGGGTGCCCCGGTGACCCTGGCGCTGCGCGCGCTCCGGCCCGCCGAGACCCGCGGTGACAGAGGGCCGCGCGAGTGGCTCAACGCGTTCCTGAACAGCCGCTTCTCCCAGATCGTGACCCACCCGGCCGTCGCTGGCCCGATCTTCGTGTTCAGCCCGTACGCGCTGTACTTCACCCCGCTGTTCCCGACGCTGATGAACGACCACCTCGGTCACCTGTTCATGGGCGTGCACTTCCTGGTGTCGGGCTTCCTCTTCTACTGGGTGATCGTCGGTGTCGACCCGGCGCCCAGGAAGGTCCCGTTCCTGCTGCGCATCCTGCTCCTCCTCGTGGCGATGGGCTTCCACGCCTTCTTCGGCATCGCCATCATGGAGCAGGCCACCCCGATGGCCATGCAGTACTACGGCCAGTTCGACATCCCGTGGATGACCGACCAGGCCGCTGACCAGTACGCGGGCGGAGGCATCGCCTGGGCACTGGGCGAGATCCCCACGGTGATGGTGATGCTGGCGCTGGTGGTGCAGTGGTCGCGTGACGACGAGCGCCAGGAGCGCCGCCGTGAGCGGCACAGCCGTCGCGGTGGTTCCGACGACGCGGACATGGACGACTACAACGCCTACCTGGCCGAGCTCGACCGCCGCTCCCGAGCGGCGGCTGGTGGGGCTTCAGGTGGTGGGGCTCCGGTTGGAGGGGTTTCAGGTGGTGGGGCTCCGGTTGGTGAGGCCCAAGTCAGTGGGGGCGGCAAGGAGGCCTCCGCTGGTGAGGCTCCAGCTGGCGGGGCCCCGGAAAGTACCGCCAAGGACTGATCAGCCGCAGGTGGAGCAGTAGGTAGAAGGGGGCGTGCCCGACTGGGTACGCCCCCTTCGCCTTCTGGGTCTGGGGTTGCTGTGGGTGGGTGGGTTTTGAGGGTTGTGGTTGCTGTTGGCTGTGTGTTCTGGGGTTGTGGTTGCTGTTCCGGGAGGGTTCTACGGCCAACCCGTTTTTCCCATTAGCTAAAGGCGGTCGGGTGCCGCTTACTGCGTACCCCTTGG
>NZ_LAVM01000125.1:0-10671 GCF_001083815.1 Nocardiopsis sp. SBT366
GTCCGGGAACGGCGGGGGGGCGACCACTGAGTCAGCGACCTCGCGGGTCCGCGCCAGGTGGGCGTTGAGCGAGTGGTTGACCCGGGCGGGAAGCCATCCGTGTTCCGCTGAGGGCAGTGGACCGGTGGAGAGGACCCGGACGAGCTCGTCGGCGGTGGGGCGTCCGTCCGGGGCCTTGGCGAAGCAGCGGGAGAGGAGCGGTCGCAGGGATTCCGGGACGGTGTCGAGGTCGGGTGCGCCCCCCACGACCCGGGCCAGGAGCTCGGCCGCCTTCCCGGTACCGAAGGGTGGTCGGCCGGTGGCGGCGTAGACCACCACCCCGGCCAGGGAGAACACGTCGCTGGAGGGCCCGACCCCCTTGCCCGTGATCTGCTCCGGGGAGGTGTAGGACGGGGTGCCGAAGCTCTGGCCGGTGCGGGTGAGGACGGTGCCCTCGACCGCTCGGGCGATCCCGAAGTCGATCACCTGGGGGCCGCGTGGGGAGAGCAGCACGTTGCTCGGCTTGAGGTCGCGGTGCATGAGCCCGGCTGCGTGGATCGCCTGGAGGGCGCTGGCCAGGCCCAACGCGAGGACGCGCAGGGAGGGTTCGGGGAAGGGTCCGTTCTCCCGGACGGCTTCCTTGAGGGTGGGCCCGGGGACGTACTCGGTGGCCATCCACGGAACGGCGGCCTCAGAGTCGGCACTGAGTACGGCCGGGGTGAACGGGCCGCGCACGCGTTGCGCGGTGCGGACCTCGCGGGCGAACCGGGCGCGGAACTCCTGGTCCCTGGCCAGTTCCTCCTTGACGACCTTGACCGCGGCCAGACCTCCCTCGGGGGTGCGGGCCAGGTAGACCTCCCCCATGCCGCCCTCGCCGAGCCTGGACAGCACCTGATGGGGGCCGAGGTGGGAGGGATCGGTGGAGGTCAGGGGAAGCACGGGTCAGCTCCTGGGGCACTGGTCGGGGTACCAGTCTGCCCGGGTTGGGGGGCCTTCCTCCTCCGGGCCCCGGAATCTGATCAGGTCAGCTCCCTGACCACCTCGAACGTGTCGGGGTCGATCAGGACCAGATCGCTCTCGTCGGCGGTGACGGCGGCGAGGACCCCGCCGTCAGGGTGCGGCGCGACCACGCTGTAGGCGCCGGCCCTCTCTTCGCCCTCGACGAGGTTCTCGCCGCTGTTCAGGTCCCACACGTAGGTCTGGAACCGCCACGAGCCGGGCCCGGTGCCCACCTGCCAGGTCGCGTACACGCGGTCCCGTTCGGCGTCCACGAGGAGCCTGGTGAGCATGGGGTCGTCGTCCGTCTCGAACTCCTCCCGGGTGAAGGAGGCGACCGCCGCCCCGGTGGTGTAATCCCGGACGACGACCTGGTCGCCGTCGAGGTGGGCCACCTGTGTCTCACCCGGAACCACCGCGAGGCGTGTGTTGGAGGCCCCCACCAGCGAGTGCACCTCCTCGCCGGTCTGCGCGTCCCAGACGTGGATCTCGCCGTTGCTGTTGGTGGCGAAGTGCTCCTCGTCCACGAACACGGTGCCGTAGTGCAGACCAGGTGCCATCGGCTCGCTCGTTTCACCGGTGGCCGTGTCGACCACCACGGTGCTGTCCTCGCGGCCGGAGCTGCTGAGGGTCACCGCCAGCAGGGCGCCGTCCGGCGAGAAGTCCATGGCCTCCACGTCCCTCGGCTTCAGCAGCCAGCGCCCGCTGTCGTCCGGTCCCTCCTGCGGTCCCAGGTGCTCGGTGGTGGTGCCGCCGGGCAGGTTGTAGGTGTGCCCCACCTTCACGGCGTGCTCTCGGCCCTCGTACTCGACGGACTCGGCGGTGCTCAGCGTGCATCCGACAGGGGAGAACCTGGTGGTGACTCCGTAGGACGAGTTCGTCGTCGGCAGTGCGATCAACTCACCGGTGTTCCAGTCCCACACGGTGAGCCCGGCGGAGGAAGCCGCGGTGAGCACGTCCCCGTCGGCGGAGAAGGCGGGGTCCCAGAAACTGGTGTCCTCGGGCAGGTCCTCCTCCGCGGCGGGATACCCCGGTCCGTCGAGGCAGCCGGACCCGGTGACCAGCCCCGCCCCGGCCCCGGCGCCGGAGGCCTCGGGGTCCGACGCCTGGTCACCGCCGAGGCGGTGGCGGGCGTACACCGCTCCCGTCCCCGCGAGCACCACCAGCGCCAGGACACCCGCGCCCACCGCGAGCAGTCGGCCTCGTTTCGGGGAGGAGGGGGCGGTCCCGGGGGTGGCATCGGTTCTCAGCATCGACGCCTGGGCGTCGGCGACCGCGTCGATCGCCGCACGCACCTGGGGTGGCCACGGGGTGGGTTCAGCCGGGCCGCCCAGCATCCGCACGAGGTCGTGGGAGCTGGGACGCAGCCGCGGGTCGCGCTTGAGGCAGGCGTCGATCAGCCCGCGCAGTTGCAGGGGTACTCGGGCCAGCCCGTCGGGGCCCTCCACTCCGCTGGCCGCGAAGCACAGGGTGGAGGCCCACGAGAACACGTCCGTGGCCGGGGTGGCCCCACCCTCGGGGGCGGCGAAGGCCGGGTGGGGCGCACGCTGCTGGGAGTCGCTGATCGCCCACTCCAGGCCGGGGTCGGCGAGCAGGGCGGTGTCGGCTGACATCAGCACACCGTCCGGCCACAGGGAGCCGTGCGCGCGGTTCGAGGAGTGCAGGCCGTCCAACCCCTGGGCGAGCGCCAGGGCGAGCGGGTGCAGGGCGCCCACCGGGAGCGGTCCGTTCCCGCTCACCAACTCGGCCAGGCTCGGGCCGAGGGGCCGGGACACCGCGACCCAGGGCACCGCGCCCCGCGGGTCGGCGTCGCGGACTCCACACACGTGCGGGCCGTCCAGCCCCCGCGCGGACTCCACCTGGTGGGCGAAGGAGGAGCGGAAGGCGGGGTCGGTGGCGTACTCCGGCCGGACCACCTTCACCGCGACGAGGTCCCGCGCTCGTGCGGCGCCCAGGTAGACGCGCGCGTAGGCGTCCTCGCCCAGGCGGGCGTGCAGACGGTGGGGACCGACGGAGGGCGGGTCGTGGGGGTGGAGAGGGAACATGGGGCTTTCCGGTTCGGGAGCTCGGGGTGAGGGTTCGGGGCCGCGCCGGGGTCGACTAGAAACGTTCGAGGATGCGCATCTCCCGGGCGTCCACGACCCACATCCCGTTGCCCGTGGCAGGGACGCCGATGATGACCTCACCCTGGGGGTGCACGCTGATCTCCCACAGGAAGCCCTCGTCGGCCTCCGCGGTGAGCTCCTCGCCGGTGGAGTACTCCCAGACCTTCATGATCCCCCCGGCGGGGTCGAAGTCGTCCGGGAGGAAGGTGGCGTACACGCGGTCCGCCGCCACGCTGTACTCGAAGTCGTGCAACACGAGGTCGTCATCCAGGTCTTCGGTGACGAACGCGGTGCCCTGCTCGGGGTCGGAGACGACGTTCTGGGTCTGCACCCCCTCCGCGACCGGATAGACCAGGGTCTCCTCGTCCACGAAGCTCAGTGCCGTGGGGTTGGTGCTCGGGATCTCCTCGCCCGTGGCCACGCTCTCGCCGGTCTCGGTGTCCCAGACCGTCGAGTGCTCGAGAAGGTCCTGCGCGGCGAGGTGTCTGCCGTCCGGCGAGACGGCCACCGACAGGACGGTGCTCGCGCTGCCGGTGTAGGTGGTGACCAGTTCGCCGGTCTCCAGGTCGTACACGAACACGCCGGAGTCCACCTGGTGGTACTTGTTTCCGACCACGAGTTGTTCGCTGTCCGGGGTGAAGGCGACCGCGCCCACCTCCCACCCCTCGGAGAGGACCGTCACCTCCCCGCTCTCCAGCGAGTACACGTACGCGCCGTCGTCGGAGGCGTAGGCGAGCATGCAGTCGTCGGGGCTGAACACCGGGTGGCCGTACAGGGGCGCGATCTCGGTCTCGATGAGGGCGAGCTCCTCCTGCCCCCGCCAGTCCCACAGCGCCACGCCGCCGGTCCCCGCGACCGCGAGCACCTCACCGTCGTTGGAGAAGCCGGTGTAGAAGATGCCCGCCTCGTCCTGGGGGACGGTCGTCTCCTCGTTGGCCGCCTCCGTGTACTCGGGGGCCAGGTGCTCGGAGGGCGAACACACCTCCCGATCCGGGACTCCCAAGTCCTCTGCGGACGCGGTGTCCGGCCCGGACCCGATCAGGCCGGCGTCCCCCGCGGCCCACACCGCGAGTCCGCCGACCATGGTCAGGGCGACGGCGGCCGCTCCGACGATCAGCAGGCCCCGGCCGAACGTACCCCTGCCGTCGCCCGCCTCGGCCGAACGGACAGCGTTCTCGTACGCGTGCGCGACGCCGTCGATCCGCCCGGCGGCGGCAGGGGGCAGCCAGGCGGCGGATGAGCCCGCCGGAGCCGTGGGACCACCGAGGGCCTGGAGCACCTGGGCCGCGTTCGGCCTGCGGGTGGGGTCCTTCTCCAGGCAGGCCGTGATGATCCCGCGCAGCGAGGCGGGGACGCCGTCGAGGTCGGGCTCCAGGTTGCTGATCCGGTAGAGGACCGCCGAGGGGTGGCCGTCGCCGAAGGGACCGCCTCCGGTGAGGGCGTGGACCAGGACCCCTCCGAGCGCGAAGACGTCGGCGGCCGCGCCGCTCTCACGCCCATCCACGGTCTCGGGGGCCATGTACCCCGGGGTGCCGATGATCCGCTCCTCCTCGGACCCGCTCGCGTCCTCCAGCGCGCGGGCGATACCGAAGTCGATCACCTGGGGTCCGGCGGGGGAGACCATGACGTTGCCGGGCTTGAGGTCGCGGTGGACCAGGCCGGTGGCGTGCACGCGTTCCAGGGCCTGGGCGATGCCGCGTCCCATGAAGCGCACCGAGTGTTCGGGCAGGGGTCCGGTGTCCTGGACCAGGTCCTGGAGGGAGGGGCCCATGACGTACTCGGTGGCCAGCCACGGGGTCTGGCCCGACGTGTCGGCGGCGAGGACCCGAGGTGTGTAGTTGCCGTGCACGCGCTGGGCGAGTTCGAGTTCGCGGGCGAAACGCTCACGGAAACCGGGGTCGTAGGCGTACTCAGCCCGGACGACCTTCACCGCCGCGGGTGAACCGGAGGGGTCCAGCCCGAGGTAGACGCGTCCCATGCCACCGGAGCCCAGCAGGGCTACGACGCGGTAGTGGCCGACCTGTCCGGGGTCGTTGGGGGAGGGTTGCTCCATGGTGCCTTCCGGGGCTCAGCTCACCTCGGCGACGACGTTGAAGTCCGCGTCGAGGATGAGGATGGTGTGGACGCCACCCTCGGGGGAGGAGGAGGTGGCGATGTGCTCACCGTCGGGGTGGACCCCGATGGGAGGGCTGAGAGCCAGGTTGTCGGTGGTGACCAGATCACCGCTGCGCGCGTCCCAGACGTACCCCGGTTCGTCGCTGAATTCCGAGGTGGCGCCGTAGACCAGGGAGCCGTCGACGGAGATCTGGACCTCGGCCAACTCGTTGTGGTCGAGTCCGGGGTCCTCCAGGTCGCGGACCTCGCCGGTCTCGATGTCGGCGATCCGGGCCCGATCGCGGTCCGTGACCATGGCCAGGGTGCTGCCGTCACCGGCCAGGGAGACCTGGTAGTGGTTGGCGTCGTCGAAGCGCCGAAGCTCCTCGCCGGTCTCGGGGTCCCAGACGAACACACCGATGTAGTCGGTGTAGGTCCGGTCGGTGACCACACCGACCAGGGCAGAGTCGCCGGGGGTGTAGAAGAGGTCCGTCAGCATGCCCTCGATGGGGAACTCGTTCAGGATCTCCCTGGTCTGGACGTCCCACACCTGGATGTGCGGATCGCCCTCGACCGTGCCGTCGTCGGAACCGAGCGTGGCCACCCGGCCGCCGTCGGAGGTGAGCGCGGGCATGTCGAACTGCCCGCGTACCTCGTCCTCGTCGTTGCCGAGCACGGCCACCCGGTTGTCGCTCCCGCCGTCCCACACCGCGACGTAGTCGGTGGTGGTCGCGGCCACGAACCCGTTCGGCGTGATCATGGCGCCGGTCGGGGTGGGGGGGTAGTGGTCGACCGCCACCCCGTCACGCCAGTTCCAGGTGGAGAGCGTGTTGGAACCGAAGACGTGCATCTGGTCGCCGTCCTCGGAGAAGTCGATCTTGTAGAGGAAACCCTCGAAGGCGAGCCCGTCGAGTTCGCCCGGCTCGCTCGCTTCCTCTCCCTCGCCGTCTCCGTCGGCCTGGGGCTCGGCGTCGGCGGTGTCGTCAGAGCCCAGGGGGAGGGTGTTCAGGGCCAGCGCACCGCCCCCGAGCAGGACCAGGGCCGCGGCGGCCGCTCCTACGACCAGGGCGGTCCGGCGATGCTTCCTCCCGCGCTCGGGGGGCGACGGTGGGCGCTCGGCCTCCTCCGCCCGCTGGGTCTCACTCGCCCTGGCGGTGATCTGCCGGTTGACCTGGGAGGGCAGCCAGCCGTGCTCGGCGGACGGCAGGGGGAGTGCGGAGACCTCTCGTTGGACGGTGTCGGCGTCCGGGCGGTCGGCCGGGTCCTTGACGAAGCAACGGGCGAGCAGGTCCCGCAGCGGCCCCTCGGGGACGGCCTCCAGGTGGGGCTCGCCCTTCATGACCCTGGTGAGGGTGCTGGCCGGGCTGCCGTCACCGAACGGCGGCCTCCCGCTGGCCGCGAACAGCACCGCGCCCGCCATGGAGAAGACGTCCGCGCGCGGTGACACGTCCTGGCCGGTGATCTGCTCCGGCGAGGTGTAGGCCGGGGTGCCGAAGGTCTGCCCGGTGCGGGTGAGGACGGTGCCCTCGACCGCACGGGCGATGCCGAAGTCGATCACCTGGGGACCGCGGGGCGACAGCAGGATGTTGCTGGGCTTGAGGTCGCGGTGCATGAGGCCCGCGGCGTGGATGGTGGACAGCGCGCGGGCCAGGCCGAGGGCCAGGACGTGCAGGGACCCCTCCGGGAAGGGGCCGTTCTCCCGGACCGCCTCCTTGAGGGTGGGGCCCGGAACGTACTCGGTGGCCATCCACGGAGCGGGGGCCTCGGGATCGGCGTCGACCACCGCCGGGGTGAAGGGGCCGCGCACGCGCTGCGCGGTACGTACCTCGCGGGCGAACCGGGCCCGGAACTGGGTGTCGTGCGCCAGGTCCTCCTTGACCACCTTCAGGGCACACAGGTGACCGTCGGGGGTGCGGGCCAGGTACACCCTGCCCATGCCACCGGCGCCGAGACGGGCGAGGAGCCTGTGGGGGCCGATGGAGTTCGGGTCGTCTGGGGCGAGCGGCTGCACGGCGGCGGGGTCCTAACTGCGTGCGACTGCCGTGCTGGAGCCAGTGTTACGGCAGGTCCGGAGGGAAACCGATGGGGTCGGTGTACCTCGCCAATGTAGCCGGTTCATGACAAACCGCCCAGGTGAGTGTCCTGATCCGGTCTGGTGCACAGTGAACCGCTGTGGCAGTGGGACGCGTTAGGGGTGGTGTGGGCGACGAAGTCGGGATGGCGGAGCGGGCACGCGTGTGCACGCTCCCGTCGTGGCGACGGGTCGCGGGAGAGAGCGCGGTCGTCAGGCGCGTGGAAGGACGAGGGGTGCCGGAGCGGGCGGCGTCAGGCGGCGACCGGCTGGCGGTGCGTGTAGTAGTGCGCGGGCTCCGGGACCTGTGCGAACGGGTTCAGGAGGGCGGCGGCACCGGCGGGGTCGTTCGCGGGGTGCGAGATCGTGCCGCCCTGGAAGAGGTCGTTCCAGAAGAAGCGGCCGTCACGACACCAGACGTTGACGTCGCGCATCACGGAGGCGACGGCCATCTCGGAGGTGCCGGACCAGTAGAGCGGGCGCGAGGCGACCGAGGCAAGCTCGCCCAGCAGCGCCGTGATAGCACGCTCGGCGCAGAACGCGTGGCGGGGCTTGTGCTTGATTCGTCTGGCGAGGGCCGACTTCGCCCGGGAGGCCCGGGGATTGTTCAGGCGCCAGTGACTCAAGGTCGTCTCCAGTGTGTGTCGGGATACCGCGGGTGTGTTGACCGTGTGTGCTTATGGCGGCCACGCCGCCGCGGCGTGAGTTCCGTTCACCGAGCCGTTGTCCGGTGTTGGTGACATCCCTCCGCGAAGTTGGCGAGGTCCGAACGGTGTCGTTACCTCGTAGTTATTCTTCGCGCTCCGGATGCTAGCAGTAACTGACCCCTCGTAGTCGAGGCTTCCCAGAGTGATGCACATCACAGTTAACAACTGAGTATGGACCTGTTTAAAGCAGAAACGTGCAGTTCAGATAGGGTTTTTCGGACAGCTGTACCTGTGGTGATTTTGCCTTGAAGGGGCCGTAGTCCCGTCCTGGTTGTCGCGGGTCTCACCCACTTTGGGAACTCTTGGCGCATCCAGTATCACCGAGGGTGATTATGAGCGCGTTGCCGGGTCTTTGCCGTTCCTTGCCGGGATCGGCGTCCCAGGCACCCAAGGCTGTTTCCGTCCGTGTTGCGTGCCTGGTCACCCTCGTGTAATGAGCGTTCAACGGACTGGAGGACACTGGAAGGCGGTGCAAACAAGGGGAGAAGCGACGAAGTGACACAGACCCAGACATCCGCTGACAGGACATCCGTAACGGGACAAGTTTCCAAGGAGCCGGTGGGTGGCGCCCGGGCCTGGCTGATATGGGGTGTGGCGGTCGCTGCCTACTTCCTCGCCATGCTGCACCGCAACGGGCTGGGTGTGGCCGCTCTGGAGGCTCAGAGCCGGTTCGACGTCGGCCCGGCGCTCCTCTCCCTCCTGCCGATGCTCCAACTCATCGTGTACGTCCTTCTCCAGGTGCCCGCCGGACTCCTCGCCGACCGGCTCGGCCCCCGCTACACCCTGGGCATGGGCATGATCGCGATGGCCGTCGGCTCCTGCCTGTTCGCGCTGGCCCCGGGAATCGAGCTGGCCGTGGCCGGGCGCTTCCTCATCGGTCTCGGCGACGCACTCGTGTTCCTCAACGTCATCCGGCTTGCTGCCCTGTGGTTCCCGCGCTCGCGCTACGCACTGGTCAGTGGTCTGACCGGCGTGGTCGGCGGTACCGGCCAGGTGGCCAGCGCGGCTCCTCTGGCCTGGGCACTCGACGGCATCGGATGGGAGGCGGCCTTCCTCTCCACCACCGGGTTCACCGTGCTCATGGCGCTGATGGTCCTCCTGGTGGTGCGGGACCGCCCTGTCGGGGCCGCCGGACACTCAACGGTCGCTGACCCCATCTCCCTGTGGGAGGCGCTCAAGGAGGCGCTGAAGGCGGACGGACCCCGGATCGGGATGGCCCACCACGCGGCCGTCATGGCGCCGTTCACGATGATGATGGTGCTGTGGGGCTACCCCTACCTCGTGGGGGGCCTGGGGCTGTCCGAGGGCACCGCGGCCCTCACCCTCACCGGTCTGGCCGCTGGAGCTCTCTGGCTGGCCCCGGTCGCGGGTCTCCTCGTCGGCCGCTGGCCCGGGGTGCGGGTGTACTTCGCCCTCACCCTGAGCGGCATCCTGAGCCTGGGCTGGCTGCTCCTGGTGGCCTGGCCCGGCGGCGCCCCCGTGGCCGTGGGTGTGGCGGTGCTGGCGGTCAGCGCCCTCGGGCAGACCATGGCACCCACGGTCTCCTTCGACTTCGCCCGCGACGGCATCCCGGCCAGCCGGACCGGTGTCGCCTCCGGTCTGGTCAACATGAGCGGCTTCACCACAGCCGTGATCTGCACAGTGGCGGCCGGAGCCCTCCTCCAGGCCCTGCCAGAGGATCCGACCTCCTACCAATGGGCATTCACCCCGATGGCCGTCGCCACCTTCCTCTCCACCTGTGTGCTGGTGGTCTTCGTCCGTCGCCGAGCCCGCGCAGCCGTCGCTCAGTAATAGGAGGGCCCCGCGTGACTGCGGGGAGCAGGCTCTCGCCGCCTGGGCCGGAGTCATGGCCGCCGGGTCCATCCCCGCGTGCGCGGGGAGCAGAGCACCGGCCGGAACCGCTGCGTGGCCCGTGCGGGTCCATCCCCGCGTGCGCGGGGAGCAGGCCTACCGGCTGGCGGGCGCACCCCGGCTCGCGGGTCCATCCCCGCGTGCGCGGGGAGCAGTCCGTGGTGGCGCAGCGCGGGCAGGACGTGACGGGTCCATCCCCGCGTGCGCGGGGAGCAGGCCGCGGCCTCCACACGCTCGTACTCGTCCTCGGGTCCATCCCCGCGTGCGCGGGGAGCAGCAGGCAGGCAGCTTGAGACGTATCTACATCACTGGGTCCATCCCCGCGTGCGCGGGGAGCAGGCGAGCGCAGCGGCGGGAAGTCCAGACATGGTGGGTCCATCCCCGCGTGCGCGGGGAGCAGGCTTTTTGACCTGCGGACTTACCGGTGGTAAGTGCTCGTTTTTCCAACTTGTTGAGAAACAGACAAAACCGGCATCCGCCTTCGTTGTTGCTGTCACGGGCGAGCCTATAGGCGATGGGTTCCTCCTCGCCTGCGCTGACCGGGATGCGTGTCGCGGCTGGTCACGCTTCCCGACGAAAGAGCGGCAGCGAAGGAGGGTGCGGGGTCAGGGCTGGTGTTCATCGTTTCGCGTGTTGTGGTGGCTGGGGTGGTGGGCGCAAAAGCGGCAGCGAAGGAGGGTAGGTCTTCCGGCCTGTGGGGAGCGGGTTGCGTGTCGCGGCTGGTCACGCGTGCCACCGGAACAGCGGCAGCGAGGGCGGCCGCACCCCAGGCCTGCGCCCAAAGGTGCCCCGTGTCGCGGCTGGTTACCGTCTGGGACGAATTACATAACACACCCGGGCAGCTTTCGCGGGTTATCCACAAGCCCTT
>NZ_LAVM01000011.1:0-87803 GCF_001083815.1 Nocardiopsis sp. SBT366
AAAGAAGAAGCCGCCTTACGATATTTCGGCCTGTCGCGTGGGCTGGGATAGTGTTAAAAGAGCCAGCCCCTAGGCTGACCCCCGCCGGTCCGGTTCCCCCCGTCGGGTTTCCCGGCGGGGGTAGGAGAGGAGTCGCGTTGAGCATCCAGCACCACAGCGTCGAGGTGAACGGCCTCCGCCTGCACGTCGCCGAACAGGGCGAGGGACCACTGGTCCTGCTGCTGCACGGGTTCCCGGAGAGCTGGTACTCCTGGCGGCACCAGTTCGCCGCCCTCGCGGACGCCGGGTACAGGGTGGTCGCCCCCGACCAGCGCGGGTACGCCCGCAGCGACCGCGCGCCCAGCTCCGAGGAGTACACGCTGCCGCACCTGGTCGGCGACGTCACCGCGCTGATCGGCGCGCTCGGAGCCGAGGAGGCCGTGGTGGTCGGCCACGACTGGGGAGCGGTGGTCGCGTGGACCACGGCGCTGCTGCGGCCCGACCTGGTCCGTGCCGTGGCCGGGCTCAGCGTTCCGCCGCTGCCGCCCGCCGGGCTCCCCTCCGTCGAGTCCTCTCGCCGCGCCTACGGCGAGGGCTACTACCAGGCCTACTTCCAGGAGCCCGGCCGAGCCGACGCCGAGATGTCGGCGGATCCGGCCTCGACGCTGCGGCGGATCCTGGTGGGGGCCTCCGGGGCCAGCCCGCCGCGTCCGTGGGTCGCCCCCGAGGGGGTACGGCTGATCGACACCCTGCCCGAGCCGGAGGAGCTGCCCGCGTGGCTCACCGCCGAGGACATCGAGGTGTTCGCCGGGGACTACGCCGCACCGGACGCCTTCACCGGCCCCCTCGACTGGTACCGCAACATCGACCGCAACCAGGACCTGATGGCCGCGTTCCGGGGGCTGCGCGTCGAGGTCCCGGCGCTGTACGCGGTGGGCGACCGCGACATGGTCTCCGTCCTTCGGGGCGTGCCCGAACTCCGCGCGGCGCTGACCATGATCGCCCCGAAGCTGCACGCCGACCTCACTTTGCCCGGCTGCGGCCACTGGACCCAGCAGGAGCGCCCCCACGAGGTCAACCGGGCCCTCCTGGACTTCCTCGCCACACTGTGAACGGAACCTGACCGATGTCGATCGCCGAACGCCTCCAGAGCCTGTTCGTGGCCCTGGCCGCCGTGGCCGGCCTGGTGGCGGGGCTGCTGGCGCCGATCGGCCCGGCGGCCGAACACGTGGTGCTGCCCGCGCTGCTCGTGATGCTCGCCGCCGTGTTCGTGCGGATGGACGCCGCCCACGTGGGCGAGGTCCGGCGGGCCAGGACCCTGGTGGGACTCAGCCTGGTCCTGAACTTCGTGTTCACCCCGGCGCTGGCCTGGGCGCTGGGCGCGGGCCTGCTCGGCGGACAGCCGGACCTGCGCATCGGCCTGCTGTTGCTGCTGGTCACCCCCTGCACGGACTGGTACCTGGTCTTCACCGCCATGGCGCGGGGCCACACCGGCATCGCCGCCGCCCTGCTGCCGGTCAACCTGGTCCTCCAGCTGGCCCTGCTGCCGGTGTACGTGCTGCTGCTGGGCGGGCGGGCGGCCATGGTCGACGCGGGCACCCTCGCCGAGGCCGTCCTGCTCGTCCTGGTGGTGCCGCTGGCCCTGGCGGTCCTGGTCCGGTGGGGCGCGGCCCGGTTCAGAGACGCCGACTGGCGCGAGCGGCACGTGAGCGAACCGGCCGGGCGCCTGGTGCTTCCGCTGCTGTACGCGGCCGTGTTCGCGATGTTCGCCTGGCAGGCCCGCACCGTCCTGGAACACCTGGGCGACCTGCTCGCGCTGCTCCTCCCGTTGGCGGTGTTCTTCGTGGTCCTGCCGCTGGTCGCGGTCGGCCTGTCCCGGTTGGCGCGTCTGCCCGCCGACCAAAGGGTGACCCTGACCATGGTCACCACCGCCCGCAACTCGCCCATCGCCCTGGCGATCGCTGTCGCGGCCTTCCCCGACCGGCCGCTCATCGCGGTCGCCCTCGTGGTCGGCCCGCTTCTGGAACTGCCCGTTCTGGCCCTGCTCGCCCAGCTGGTGCGCGTGCGCCACCGGACCGGGCAGGGAAGAAGCACCACGACCTGACCCGCGTGTCCCCCTCCGGGACCCACCCGCGCCCGAAGCGGGAGTGTGTCGAACCCGATGTGATGACCTGGGTGAGTTCGGCTATTTTTACGGTGTCGGCGCAGGTCGTCGACGGTGGCTTCCCGGAGCGGAAGGGGGTGGGGCGCCAGTGGGTGTGGCCGAGTTCGCGGTGGCTTCCGAGGGCGCCGGGGCGGGGGCCTGGCGGCGTGAGCCCAGGACCCGACTGCGCCGGGCCTCCGCGCTGCCCGAGGGAGCGCCCTCCCCCTTCGTGATCGTCTCGGAGTCGCACGCGCCGGGAGGGCCCACGGAATGGGAGCCGCACGCGCATCCGGCACACGAGCTGGTGTGGGTGCGCCAAGGGGCGCTGACCGCCCGTGCGGGAGAGCGCCTGTTCACCGTCTCGGCGGGGTGCGGGCTCTGGGTGCCCGCCGGTGAGGTGCACACGGGACGTCTGACGGCCGGGGCGGGGCTGCACAACGCCTTCTTCTCCCCGGACAGCACGCCCTTCGCCTTCGCGGAGCCGACGGCCATCGCGATGACCCCGGCGCTGGAGTCGCTGCTGATCCACCTGGCCCGCACGGACATCGACACCGGGGCGCGTTCGCGGGCGGAGGCGGTCGTGTTCGACCTGCTGGAGCCGACCGCTCCGCGCCTGGCGCTGCGGCTGCCCGGTGACGCCCGCGCCGACAGCATCGCCGAGGCCCTGATGGCGGATCCGTCGGACGACCGTTCGCTGGAGGAGTGGGCTCGCGGCCTGGGCACCAGCCCCCGCACGATCACCCGTGTGTTCCGCGCCTCCACGGGGCTGTCCTTCGCGCAGTGGCGACAGTCACTGCGCGTCCACCGGGCCCTGTCACTGCTGAGTGAGGGAAACGAGGTCCAGGAGGTCTCCGAACTCCTCGGATACGCCCAGACCAGCACGTTCATCGACGCTTTCCGACGCGTGATGGGCACGACCCCGGGCGCGTTCACGGGTCACTCACGCGGGCACTGACCGGTTCTCCGTATCGGCTGTCCGGAAGTCCTGATTGCAGCCAGCGCGCGCCCGAACCTATTCTGAGTGAGTGAAGGCTAACCTAACTTCCTGCCGCGTCGGCCCTGCTCACGTCCGACGCGCCACACCCTTCGGGCGGGTGGTGCGCCGAGCACCGCGCCGCGCGTGAGCGCCCTGAACGGGGACCGGCTCGTCCTCCGCTACGGCGGGACCACCGTCGTCCACGGAACCTCGCTGACCCTGACCACCGGTCAGGTCACCGCACTGGTCGGACCGAACGGCAGCGGAAAGTCCACCCTCCTGCGCGCACTGGCCCGCCTCCACCGTGTCGACGGCGGCCAGGTGACACTCGGAGGCGGCGACGGCGCGCCGGACCGACCGGTGTCCCTGCTCAGCGCACGCCGGTTCGCCCGGGAGGTCACGCTCTTCGCCCAGTCCCGGCCCGTGCCGGAGGGACTCACGGTGAGCGAGGTCGTCGCCTTCGGTCGCCACCCCCACCGGCGCGGATTCGCGGGCCCCTCAGCCGCGGACCGGGAAGCGATCGAACGCGCGATGCGGGTCACCGGTGTGCGGGACATGGCCGACCGGGCCGCCGGGCAGCTCTCCGGCGGGGAGATGCAACGCGTCTGGCTCGCCGCCTGCCTGTCCCAGGACACCGGCGTGGTGCTGCTCGACGAACCCACGAACCACCTGGACCTGCGCTATCAGATCGAGACCCTCGACCTGATCCGGGACCTGGCCGAGGACCACGGGGTCGCGGTCGGGGTCGTCCTGCACGACCTGGACCACGCCGCGCGCGTCGCGGACCGCGTGCTGCTGTTGAGCTCCGGTCGCGCGCACGCCGAGGGGCCGCCCTCGGAGGTGCTCACCACCGACAACCTCAGCGAGGTCTACGGCCTCCGGATCGAGGTCACCCGGGACCCCACCGGTCGGCTCCGCATGGACCCGGTGGGCCGTCACCCGGCCCACCGATAGGTCCTCCCCTTGACTGACCGGCACCGCCCCTCGTTTCCCCGTGCCCGGCGTCCCCACCCCTCAGCGAAGTCCCCAGAGCAGTTCGAAGCAGAGAGAACCCACCATGACCAGTGCCAGCAGACTCGCGACCCTCACGGCCGTGGCCGTCGCCCTGATCGCCTCGGGGTGCGGCACGACCAGTGTCGACGAGACCGAGCCCGAGGCCCTCGCGGCGCCCCCTTCGGAGGACTGCGCCGAGGACGCCACGGCCACCTCGACCGACCCGGTGACGCTGACCGACGGCGTCGGCCGGGAGGTGGAACTCGACCAGCCCGCCGCACGCGTCGCGGTCCTGGAGTGGCAGCAGGTCGAGGACGCCCTCACGCTCTGCGTCACCCCGGTGGCCGTGGCCGACCCCGAGGGCTACAGCACGTGGGTGAGCGCGGAGGAGCTGCCCGAGGGGGTGACCGACATCGGCAACCGCGAGGAGCCCGACCTCGACACCCTGTACGCGCAGGACCCCGACCTCATCGTCGTGGAGGCCGCCGGACCCGACGACGAGATCATCGCCCGGCTGGAGGAGCGCGGCGTGCCGGTCCTCGTCACCCGGGGCGCCGACCCGGCCGACCCCATCGGCAACATGCTGAACGTCTTCGAGATGATCGGCGAGGCGACCGGCCGCACCGAACGGGCCGACGAGGTCGTTCGGGAGTTCGAGGACCACCTGGCCGAGGCCCGCGAGCAGGTGGCCGACGTCGACCTCCCCACCACCGACTTCCTCTTCTTCGACGGATGGCTCCAGGGCGGCAACCTCACCATCCGCCCCTACGGTCAGGGCGCCCTGTTCACCGCGCTCGGCGAGGAGCTCGGGATGACCTCCGCCTGGACCGACGACATCAACGACGCCTACGGCGACGGCGGCGTCGACCCCTCCTACGGTCTCGCGCAGACCGATGTCGAGGGCCTGACCGCCGTGGGTGGGGCCAACCTCTTCTACGCCAACGACGAGGGTGTCGGCGGCTACGTGGAGGAGCTGGAGAAGAACCCGATCTGGACCTCCCTCCCGGCCGTCAAGGAGGAGCGGGCGCACGCCTTCCCCCCGAGGGTCTGGGGCGCGGGCGGCCCGCGTTCGACCGCCCAGGCCATCGACGCCTTCGTCGACTCCCTCACGCAGTAATGAGCGAACTCCGTTCCGCCGGGCCCCGGCCGGTTCCGTCGCCGGGCCCCGGCCCGCGCGGCGGGGCCGCCGGGGCCGCGGTGGTCACGGCGCTGGTCACCGCGATCTGCGCGCTGGGCCTGTGGCACCTCACGCAGGGCACCTCGGGTGTGGGCTGGTGGGACCTCGTGCGATTCCTCGCGGGAGACCGGGAGGAGGTCAGCGGGGTGCCCGTCGGCGACGTGCTGGAGGGTTCGCGGCTTCCTCGCCTGTTCGCCGGTGTGGCCGTGGGCTTCGCCCTGGGCGTGGCCGGGGCACTCCTCCAGTCCGTCACACGCAACCCGCTGGCCTCCCCCGACACGCTCGCGGTCACGGCGGGCTCCTACTTCTCGCTGACCCTGGTCGCCTCGTTCGGCCTCGCCGTGCCGCTCTGGGCGTCGGGCCTGGTGGCCTTCGGCGGCGGCCTGCTGGCGGCGGCACTCGTGCTGGCGCTCACGGGCAGCGCCGCCGGGACCGCCACCACACGTCTGGTGCTGGCGGGCTCGGCGCTGGCGATGGCCCTGGACGCGGCCACCGGCATGCTGCTGATCCTGTTCAAGGAGAACACCACCGGGCTCTTCGCCTGGGGCAGCGGATCCCTCGCCCAGCTCAACGTCGACGCGTCCCTGCGCGCGATGCCGCTCATCGTGGCGGTGCTCGTGGTGGCGCTACTGCTGAGCCGTCGGCTGGACGTCCTCGGGCTGGGTGAGGACACCGCGTCCTCGCTCGGTGTTCCCGTGCACTCCACCCGGATCACGGCGGTGGTCTGCGCGGTGATCCTGACAGGTGCGTCGGTGACGCTCGCCGGTCCGATCGCCTTCGTCGGGCTGGGCGCCCCCGTACTGGCGCGGCTGATCGCCTCCCGCGTTCCCGCCCTGCACCGGCACCTGTTCCTGGTGACCGTCTCCGGGCTGCTCGGCGCCGCTCTGATCCTGCTCGCGGACGCGTCCCTGCGCGCGTTGCTGGGCGCCGAGGGCGCCGCATCCATTCCCACCGGTGTGCCCACGGCGATGCTCGGTGGGCTCCTCATCGTCGTGCTGGCCCTGCGCCTGCGCGACGCGGGCCCCCTCCGCCGCCCGCCGGGGGCGGGGGCCGGTCCGCGCTCCACACGGCGGTTCGTGGTGGTCCTGCTCGTGGTGGCCGCTCTGTTGGCGGCGGCCGCACTGGTCGCCGTGCTCGCTGGCAGCCTGTGGCTCCGGACCGGGGACCTCGCGCTCTGGTTCCAGGGGACCGCCCCGGATCTGGTCGGCCGGGCCCTGGACGATCGGTTTCCGCGTGTGGTCGCAGCCGTCCTCGCGGGAGCCGCGCTCGCCCTGGCCGGAAGTGTCGTCCAGGGCACCGTGCGCAACCCCCTCGCGGAGCCCGGCCTGCTGGGCATCACAGCCGGGGCGGGCCTGGGCGCGGTGATCGTCGTGACCTCCAACCCGGCCGGGGGCGTGGTCTCGCTCAGCACGATGGCGGTGCTGACGGGCCTGGCCACCTTCGCGCTGATCTGCGTGCTGGCCTGGCGGGGCTCCCTGCGCCCGGACCGCTTCGTCCTGATCGGCATCGGGTGCGGATACAGCCTGAGCGCCATCACCACCTTCCTCCTGTTGCGCGCCGACCCCTGGCAGACACCGCGCATCTTCACGTGGCTGTCGGGGACCACGTACGGCCGGACCCTGCCCGACGTCCTGCCCGTCGCCCTGGTCCTCCTCGTGGCGGCGCCCCTGGTGCTGCTGCTGAGCCGCCACCTGGACCTGCTCGCCGTGGACGAGGACACCCCGCGCGTCCTCGGCATACGAGTGGGTCGGACCAGGCTGGCCCTGCTGAGCGTCGCCGCCGTCCTGGCCGCCGTCAGCGTGGTCGCGGTGGGGGTGGTCGGCTTCGTCGGGCTCGTGGCTCCCCATCTGGCGCGCGCCCTGGTCGGGGCCCGGCACGCACGGAGTGTGCCGGTGGCGATGGTCTCCGGTGCACTGCTGGTCTGTGTCGCCGACACCCTGGGCCGCACCCTCATCGCCCCCGCGCAGGTCCCGGCGGGACTCATGATCGCCCTGGTCGGAGGCCCCTACCTGCTCTGGATCCTGCGCCGCTCCCGCGTGTGAACGACCAACGGCGCCCGCCTGGCGCCCGTCCACCCCGAGAACTCACGGAGTACCGAATGCCCTCCCACCACGCGCGACCGCCGGAGAACCGGGTCGTAGTCACGTTCGACCCTGCCGCTCCACCCCCTGAACTGGCTCCGGTCGCCCCGGTCGACGTGCTGGAGCGCTGGGGAGCTCTCGACCGCTCGACCCACTCCCCCGAGATCGTGGCCGTCACCGAGGGCCCGGGGGGCGCGTGGGCCGGTGCCGCTCTGGTGACGGCCAGACCGGGGACCGCGTACACGAAGATCGTCGACGCGGTGGGCGACGCGTCCGGCGCCGTCGCGGCGGTCGTCGCGCTCGCCGAGGAGCGGGGGCTCTCCCAGGTCAAGTGGGAGGGGTGGAGCGTGAGTCCCGGGGAGGCCGCGGCCCTCGGATTCACCGCTCTGGACGGCCCGAGCGGCCGGGTGGACGACCCCGGTCAGCCGCCGGCGGGCCACGTGCGCTGGCTGGTGGAAGCCGAGGTGTCCGAGCCCCCGTACTACCGGCAGACCACCAACTTCACCTGCGGCGCCGTCACCGCGCTGATGGCCCGGGTCGGGGCGGGTGCGCTGCCGCCCGGGTCCTTCGACCGCGCCGCCGAGCTGGGCCTGTGGCGCGGGGCCACCAACTTCCCGGCCTGCGAACCCGTGGGCCTGGGCGTCGCCGTTCACCGTTCGTGGCCGGACGCGTCGGTCACGGTGCACCTGGACACCGACCAGCCCGTGCTCCTGGACTCCTACGCCGGGGACGAGCGCGAGTGGCGCGCCGTCCTCCAGCGGGGATCGCGCGCCGACGCGGAGCGGGCCGGGCTCCCCCTCGACGCGCGCCGACTCTCCCTGGACGGGCTGCGCGGGTCCCTCACCCGGGGCCGCCGGGTACTGCTGTTGCTCTCACTCGCCACGATGCAGGGGTTCGACGTGCCGCACTGGGTTCTCTGCCACGGCGCCGTGCCCAGGGCCGTGGTGGTCGAGGACCCCTGGACCAACGCCGCCACGGGCGACACCTGGGTGGACGCGCACCTGCTGCCCGTCCCCGACGCCTCTCTCGACGCGATGTCCACGATGGGTCCGGACGGCTACCGGGGCGCGGTGGCCCTCGGACACGCCACCGGCCCCGACGCCTGACCACACTCCACCACCTCGAACGGGAAAATGGAGTGGACGGACCCTGGGGCCGGGGAGTGGGATGGGGGCGCCGCCTCACGAGCAGACGTAGAGAAGGACGTGGCCCCTGATGACCGAGACCGCCCCACACGGGTGCCCCGAGATCGACACCCGGCTGGTCCGGCGGCTCGTGGACGAACGGTTCCCTCGGTGGGCCGGGCTGCCGCTTCGGCCGGTCCGCCCCGGCGGCCTCGACCACGTGATCCACCGGCTGGGCGAGGACCTGTCCGTCCGGCTCCCCCGCCACGCGGACGCGGCCGGGCAGGCGGACAAGGAGTCACTGTGGCTGCCGCGCCTGGCCCCGCACCTCCCGCTGGCCGTGCCGGAGCCCGTGGCCGTGGGCGCACCGGGGTTCGGGTACCCGTGGCGCTGGTCGGTGTCGCGCTGGCTGCCGGGTGAGACGGCGACGGTCGAGGCGCTCGCGGACAGCACCGTCGGCGCCCGACGGCTCGCCCGGTTCCTGGCCGCCCTCCAGCGGAGCACACCACGCGACGTCCCGGAACGCCTGGCGGGCGAACCGCTGGCGCTTCGCGATCCGGACACCCGGTCCTCCATCGCCATGGTCGCCGACACCTTCGACGCCCGGGCCCTGACTTCCCTCTGGGAGAACTCGCTCGACGCCCCCGCGTGGAACCGCCCACCGGTCTGGTTCCACGGAGACTTCCACACCGGCAACCTGTTGACCACCCATGGTGAGGTGAGCGCGGTGATCGACTTCGGCAGTCTCGGCGTGGGCGACCCCGCACGCGACCTCATGATGGCCTTCGCCCTGATGTCCCCGGCCACCCGGGCGGAGTTTCGCGCGGAACTCGGATCGGAGCTCGGACTGGGGCCCGGGGAGGACGACGCGCTGTGGGCGCGGGGCCGGGGCTGGGCCCTGGCCACCGGTCTGATCGCGTACGTCGTCCACGCCGCCGCGCACCCGGACATCGCCGCGCAGACGTCCCGTCAGATCGAACAGGCACTCCTGGGCTAGGGCGGCGTGACGTGCACCCGACCGTGCGCCCCGACCGCGCGGACGCCCGGCGGCGGGGCGGAGCGGACCGGAGGTGGTGCTGGTCACCGGTCGATTCGACGGGTTCCCCAACGCGGGCCCAACACCGGCCGACGCCGCTGGCGGGCCCGCCTGGCCGGCGGGCCGTGTTCGATCGCGGGCTGCCTGGTCAGCGCGACGACGCCCGATTTACACCGCGATGTCCGAACCTGCACTGGGCGGCCCCACGCACCACAGGCCCCCTGGGACAAGAGATTCGGGAGTGACGCAAGATGTAAAAAGAACCCAAAGTTTCATTAGACTGGGCGCTTCGTCGCCTCCCAGAACAGGATGCCCGTGGCCCCCCGATGCCCGTACGCCGAGCTGCACTCCGCTGAATTCACCGCCGACCCGCACGCGGTCAACCGGCGCATGGTCAAGGAACACGGCCCCGTGTTCCCCGCCGAGATCTTCCCCGGGATCAAGGCCTGGGTCGTCGCCGACTACGCACTGATCACCGCGTGGTGCCGGGACACCCGCACCTTCCGCCGTGACTCCCGCCTGTGGCTCGACTGGCGTGAGGGCCGCATCCCCGACGACGCCCCGGTCGTGGCGATGATGATGCACCGTCCCAACCTCCTGTACTCCGACGGCGACGAGCACGCCCGCCTCAAGCGCTCGGTGATCGACTCCCTGGGCCGCGTCCCGGAGAGCCGGATCGGGGACATCACACGCCAGCACGCCGACATCCTCATCGACGCCTTCTGCCAACGCGGTCAGGCCGAGCTGGTCTCCGAGTACGCGCGCCTGCTCCCGCTCCTGGTCCTGTGCGAGATCTTCGGCTTCTCCCGCGACGTCGGTGAGCGCGTACTGAACTCCCTCAGCGCCCTGTGGGACGGCATCGACGTCGTCAAGTCCAACGGCGAGTACGAGCGGGCGCTGTCCGACGCGATCTCCGCCAAGCACGCCCAGCCCGGCGAGGACGTCACCTCCTGGCTGCTCCAGCACCGGTCCGGGCTCAGCGACGAGGAACTCCTGCACCAGCTCGTGGTGACGATCGGGGCCGGGGCCGAACCCACCGCGAACCTCATCTCCGGGACCACCCACACGCTCCTCGCGGACGACGAGGTCCGGCAGGCCTTCCGAGGTGCCCGCGTGGGGATCGGCGAGGCGATCGACCAGCTGCTGTGGATCGACCCCCCGGTCAACAACTACCCCGTCCTGTACCCCGTGAAGGACGTGCGGGTCAGCACGGGCACGGTGATCCGGGCAGGTGAGCCGATTCTCCTCGGATACGCGGCCGCGCATGCCACGATGGCAGGGGAGGGTCCGGACATCGAGTCGGGCAACCGCGCGCACCTCGCGTTCGGGGTCGGACCGCACCGGTGCCCGGCACAGGGATTCGCGTACGCTATCGCGCAGGTCGGGGTCGAGACCCTCACCAAGCGCCTGCCCGACCTGCGGACGAACAAGGAGGACGTCCACCGACGACCCGCCCCGTTCGCCCTGGCGCTCTCCCAGCTGCCGGTAACGTTCACCCCCGTCTCCCCGAAGGGCACGACACCTCCATGGCAACAGACATCCCCGTCCTCCACCCCTACGACCTCCACCGACAGACCACAGAACTCCGCTCCCGAGGCCCCGTCGTCGAAGTTGAGATCGTTGGTGGCGTGGTTGTTCGGGCGCTGACCGGACACGAGGTGCTCATGGAGGCGCTCGCCCACCCCGGGGTCCGCAAGGAGGCGCGGCACTGGCGCCCCTGGGCCGAGGGCGAGATCCCCATGGACTGGCCGCTCATCTCCTGGGTGGCCCCGGACAACATGCTCACGGCGGACGGGGACCGGCACCGGCGGCTGCGCGCCCTGGTGTCCCAGGCGTTCACCCCGCGCCGGGTGGAGGCGCTGCGTCCCCGCGTCGAGAAGATCACCGGGCAGCTCCTGGACGCCGTCGAGGCCGCCGGCCCTGGTCCGGTCGACCTCCGGGCGGGCCTGGCGCTGCCCCTGCCGATGACGGTGATCTCCGAGCTGTTCGGTGTCGGCGAGGAGCACCGCGACACCCTGCACACGCTGATCCACCGGGTCTTCGACGCGACCATCACCCCCGAGGTGGCCGCCCGGACCAACACGGACCTCCAGAGCTTCCTGAGCGGGCTGGCCGAGGAGAAGGCGAAGAACCCGGGTGACGACATGACCAGCGCCCTGCTCGACGCGCGCGCCGAGGGCGACGAGCGGTTGTCGCAGAGCGAACTCGTGTGGACCCTGATCCTCATGATCGGCGCGGGCTACGAGACCACGATGAACCTCATCGGCAACGCGGTCCACGCCCTGCTCACCCACCCGGACCAGCTCGCTCTCATCCGCGGCGGCGAGGCGTCCTGGGCCGACGCCGTGGAGGAGACCCTGCGCTGGGACGCCAGCGTCCAGTACATGCCCCTGCGCTACACGGCCGAGGACGTCACCCTGGGTGGGGTGAGCGTGCCCAAGGGCGAGGCCCTGCTGATGGGCTTCGGTGCCGCCGGTCGCGACCCGGCTCAGCACGGGGAGAACGCGGACGTCTTCGACCTGCGCCGCGCCCAGAACTCGCACCTGGCCTTCTCGCACGGCCCGCACTTCTGTCTCGGTGCCGGTCTGGCCCGACTGGAGGGGATCACGGCGCTGGAGCAGCTGTTCACGCGGTTCCCGAACCTCCGTCTGGCCGAGGGCGAGGAGTTCCCCGAAACGGCCTCCATCGTCTCCAGCGGTCTCGACCGCCTGCCCGTCGTCCTGGGCTGACCCGGACACGCCACGGAGCCCCGCGAGCCGCACGTTCGGCGCGCGGGGCTCCTTCGCGTCCGAGATCCTTTACCTCAGCATCCACTTATATAAGCCTCGATTGATATACTCTGGTCATGCATGCCTTCGACGTTCTCGGTGACCCGGTCAGACGGCGGCTCCTCGAGCTGCTCTCCGACGGGGAGCTCAGCTCCGGCGAACTCACCACGGTGGTCCGCGAGGAGTTCGGGATCAGCCAGCCCGCCGTCTCCCAGCACCTGCGGGTCCTGAGGGACCACGGCTTCGCGACCGTGCGCGCCGAGGGAGCCCGGCGGCTGTACTCCATCGACGCCGAGGCGCTGCGCCCCGTGGACGACTGGCTGGACCCGTTCCGCCGGTTCTGGGCGCCGCGGCTGGCCGCTCTGGAGACCGAGATCGCCCGGGGAAAGCGACAACGACGCACCCAGGAGTGACCATGAGCGAGCGCAACCCCGTCGACGTGGACGGGCAGATCGAAGCCGTCTCCCGAGCGTTGGAGACCGGGGATCGTGATGGACGCCGGACGTTGGTGTCGTCCATCAGCCAGCGCTACTCCACCACGGTCGAGGACCTGTGGGAGGCCTGTACCTCCGCCGAACGGCTCCCCCGCTGGTTCGCCCCCGTCTCGGGGGACCTGCGCCAGGGCGGCCGGTACCAGGTGGAGGGCAACGCGAACGGCACCGTCGAGACCTGCGAGGCACCCCGTTCCTTCAGTGCCACCTGGGAGTACGGCGGGGACGTCAGCTGGATCGCGGTCCGGGTGGACCCGGACGGCGACGGCGCGCGGCTGACCCTGGAACACACCGCGGACGCGGACTCGGTGGCTCAGTTCTGGGAGCAGTTCGGCCCGGGCGCCACCGGTGTGGGCTGGGACCTGGCCCTGCTTGGGTTGGCCCAGCACCTGCACGCGGGTGCGCTCACGCCGCAGGAGGCGCAGGGCTGGGAACGCACCGACGAGGGCCGCCGATTCATCACGGCGAGCAGCGCGCACTGGGCCGAGGCCAGCGTGGTGTCCGGGGAATCGCGTCCCCAGGCCGAGGCGGCCCGGGACCGGACCACCGCCTTCTTCCTCGGCGAGGAACCGCCGAGCCGCGACTGACCGGCGCGGAGGGAGGCCGCCACGACGCCGTTGTCGTGGCGGTCTCCTCGCTCAGGAGCCTGCCACCGGTCACCCCACCGGATCAACCCACGTCCCCGCTCGGCGTGTCCGACGCGCCGCCGTCGCGGCGACCGCCTGACCCGCGATGTCCGACCCCGGTGGTACAAAACCCAGGACAGCCAACGCCCCAGCAGCGAGGTAGCCACCATGCGCAGCCTGATCGTCACCGCCTTCGTGTCCGTCGACGGGGTCATGGAGGCCCCGGGCGGGGAACGCGGGTACCGCAACTCCGGCTGGACCATGAACTCCGTGGAGGCGGACGAGGCGGCCTTCGAGATCAAGGGGCGGGAACAGGAGGAGGCGGGCGCCCTGCTGCTGGGTCGGCGCAGCTACGAGGCGTTCGCCCGGGTGTGGCCCCGCATGGAGGAGTTCGCCGGGTACAACTCCAAGCCCCGCTACGTGGTGTCCACCACGCTCACCGAGGAGGACCCGCGCTGGCCCGCCACGATCCTGCGCACGGTCGAGGACGTCGCCGAGCTGAAGAGGACCGAGGGCGGCCCGCTCTCCGTCCAGGGCAGCGCCACCCTGGGCCACGTCCTCGCCGACGCCGGGCTGGTCGACCGCTACCACCTGCTGGTCTTCCCGGTGCTCCTGGGAGCGGGCAAGCGACTGTTCAGCGACACCGACAAGGACCTGACCCGGCTCGAACTCGTCGAGCACCAGGTGTACTCCAACGGCGTGCAGAAGCAGATCCTCGACGTCGTGCGGTGAGTCCCGGGCGGCACCGTCCACGTCAGCCCGTGGCCGTACGGCGCCGCCCGAGCACCTCAGCGCCTCAGCGCCTCAGCGCCTGGTGAAGCGGTATCCGGCGTGGTGCAACACGTCTCCGTCGAACTCTCCGAAGGCCCAGAAACCCAGGTCGTCGAGATAGTCGATCCGGGAACCGTCGACCCAGTACCGGCCGGTGTAGGCGCTCTCCCTGTCACCGCGTGCCTCGTCGTAGCGACCGTTCGGCAGCAGCTCCTGGCGGACGAACCCGTTCTCCTCCACCCACAGCCCCGTGTGGGGGTGGTCCGGGTCGTGGACGGGCTCGGTCACCCCCTCCGTGTCGGAACCCGGCTCCTCGACCGGCCGTCCGTTCCAGATCCTGACCCGCCCGCCGGTGATCAGCAGGTCGAGTCGACCGTTACCGGTCGAAGCGGCTCCCTCGGGGTCTCCGGACTCGTCGGCGATCCGGAACACGGCGATATTCGCGGTCCCACCCGGGGTCAGGGTGCCGCCCACACGATCCCCGGTGAGATCGAGGGAGGCGGGCAGGACGACGGTCCCCGAGCAGTCGATCACGATCATGCCGTCGTCCCCGGCCGCCGTGAGCAGGCCCGGACCGACCCCGACGATCACCTCTCCCCCGATGAGGACGTCCGCCCGCTGCCAGTCGCCCATCCGCGGATCGTCCGTGATGACGACGCCGCCCGTCAGCAGCAGTGGGCGTCCGTCCGCATCGCTCACCTGGGCCAGCAGGGCCTCGTCGCGCCTCGGCTGGACCGCGGGAGTCGGGTCGCTCGACGCAGGGGTCTTCGGGGTCTCGTTCATGGTGCTCCTCATGTCCTGTTCTCGCTTGGTGGCGTTCACGCGTCGGTGATCGTTCGGTGTCGCTCGTGCGGTGGTGTCTGCGTCCCGGACCGTCCGAGGAGACGGTCCCGTGAGCCGTGGACCTCTTCCCGCAGTGCGTCCAGGTCCAGGTCCAGCACCCTCCCGCCCCACTTGCGGGGCTCGCCGTTGACCAGGACGGCGGTGATGTTGCGGGCGTCCGCGCCCAGGACCACGGTGCCGACCGGGTCGTTCAGCGGCATGTTGTTCAGGTCCTCGGCACCGATGACCAGGAGGTCGGCGCGTTTGCCCGGGGTGAGCGAACCGGTCACTCCGGCCAGCCCGTTGGTCCGTGCCCCCTGGAGGGTGGCGAAGTCCAGCACGTCGTGCACGCCGATCCGGACCGGTTCGGCCTCGGCACCGTAGGCGGCGTTGACCGCGCGCATCCGCTGCACGGTGTGCAGGGCCCGCATCTGGGTGAACATGTCCCCGGCCAGGGCCACCTCCACATCGATGCTCAGCCCCGGGCGCACTCCCACGGCGAGTGCCTCGTCGACGGCGGGGATCGCGGTCTCCAGACCGATCTGGGCGTCGGAGGTCGGTGCCAGGGAGACCGTGGTCCCGGTCTCCCCGATCAGCTTCCACGCCTCGTCGGTCAGGCCGGTGGCGTGGATCAGGGTGACGTGCGGCCCCAGCAGCCGCTGGTCTGCCCAGGCCCGCACGGACCGGGACGACGCGGTACCGAAGACCGCGTCAACGCTGACCCCGATATCCAGTTCCCTGGCGACGCGCGCCAGCTCCGGCCCGTAGGCCAGGGACGGTCCGGCGATCTCGTCGGTGGCCAGCGCCCCGACCCGCAGGGTCAGCATCTGGTCCGAACCGTCCGCGTACTCCTCCCGGAGCCGGGCGAGGTCTCCGGGCCACTGCTGGTCCCAGGCGCCGAAGTGCGGCCCCATCGCGGCGTGGACACCGCGGACGCCGCTGTCCACCAGCGCCCGGACCGCGGCGTCGGAGTGCTCGCGCGACCTCGAGTTGTGTGAGAAGTCGAGCATGCAGGTGATGCCGGCGTCGATCGCCGACAGCGCGGCCAGCCGGGTGCCGACGTACATGTCCCGGGGCTCGTAGAGCGGCGCGTAACCGGCCAGGGTGGTGGTCACGTAGTCCACGAGATCGTTCACGTCCGGCATGATCCTGCGAAGCTGGGACTGCCAGGCGTGCCGGTGGGTGTCCACGAACCCCGGAGTGATGATCGTGCCCGTGGCGTCGACCACCACCGCGTTCTCCGCCTCCAGGCCGGGACCCACCCGGGCGATCGAGTCCCCCTCGACCAGGACGTCCGAGCGCTCCAGGATCCCGAGTTCCGGGTCCATGGTGACCACGGTCGCGTTGGTGAACAGGACACGCCGCCCGGGGTCGTCGGCCCGACGCCGGATCTCCTCCAGGAGGACGGGGCTCCCGGGGTCGTGTGCGATGGTCTCGGAGCTCATGAGTGCTTCCTCGGTCGGATGCCGCGCGGTGGAGGGCTCCACCGCCTTCACCCCGAAGTCTCGTCCCGCTACGCCGGGGCAACCAGGTCGCCGTCATCCCTGGTGCGCGACTCCCAGTCACCGGGGCGGCGACTCCCGGAACCCCGGTCTCGAATCGAACCGGTCCCGGCCGTTGCGGTCCCGCTCCGCCGGGTCGCCCCGATCGTGGACATCGGCGTGCAGGGATCCGAGCAGGGCCAGAGCGCCCTCCGAGGGGCTCCCCCGTTCCGCCTGGTAGACGATCAGCTGCTGCCCGGGTGCGCCGTTGACCGTGAAGCTGTCGTAGCGCAGGTCCAGGTCGCCCGCCTCGGAGTGGTGCAGCGGTTTGGCGTCGCCCGTCTTGCCCCGTACGTCGTGTCGCGCCCACAAGGTACGGAACTCCGCGCTCTTGAGCGCGAGCTCACCGACGACCTCGTTCAACCGGGGATCGTCCGGGTTCAGGCCCGCCGCGCGGTGGAGTTCGGCGACGGTCGCCGATGCGGTCCGCCGCCACTCGCGGTGGAATCGGTGCGCGGCCGGGTCGAGGAAGACCATGCGCGCCAGGTTGTCGTCCAAGGCGAAGTCGGAGTGCAGGGCCTCGGCGAGGGGGTTACGGGCCAGGATGTCCAGAGGGTGGTCCAGCACGAAGGCCGGAGTGTCACTCCAGCGCTCTAAGAGGCGGGCCAGGTGCGGGGAGACCCGCGAGTCCCGGCGGGCCCGGCCGTGCGGGCGTCCATCGGCGCGCGCCAGTCGACGCAGGTGGTCCGCGGCGTCCCCGTCCAGCTCCAGCGCCCTGGCCAGCGCCTCGACCACCTGCGCGGAGGGATGCCGTTCGCGGCCCTGTTCCAGGCGCATGTAGTAGTCGGTGCTGACCCCGGCCAGGAGCGCCACCTCCTCGCGGCGGAGGCCCGGAACCCTGCGGCGGCCGTACGTGACCAGCCCGAGGTCCTCGGGGCGCAGCCGTGAACGCCTGGCGCTCAAAAACTCCCCCAGGTGGAACCGGGGATCGGAGCTTCGGTCAGTGCCCATGCCGTCAAGGCTAGGTCCGGGAGGTTTCGGCCGGAAGTGGTGAGGGTGGGTGGGCCGCACCCACCCAACGCCCGGCCCGGCCCGTCGCCGGTCAGAACCCGCTTGCCCGCGCCCGCTCCGGCGCGGCGTCCCACTGCGTTGCCAACGGACCCCCGAGCTGCGGGAGCGCGCGTTCGGCGGCGTCCAGGTCCTCCTGGAGGTCGCGGTCGTCGGTGTCTTCGTCCGCACCGCCCTGTGCGCGCAGGGCGTGCCTGGCCTGGTGGAACACGGACGCGTCGCTCCCCCGCAACGACAGGGCACGCAGGGCGGTGAGGAGCTCACAGGCCAGGAGGGTGCGCAGAGCGGCGGTGGCGGTCTCCGTCTGCCGCACCGCCAACGGCGCGAAACTGGCGTCCTCCTCCGCTCCTCGGGACAGGACCACGGTCTCCAGGGACGCCGGGGCCGCCGAGGCTCGGAGGACACCGTAGGAGGAGGCCGCCGTGTACTCGATGATCATGGTGCCCGAGGAACCCGCCGGGCCCGTGGCGAGGAAGGCGGGCAGCCCGGTGACCGCGGGGTCGGACAGGGCGCGCAACCGCCCCAACAGCGCCGGGGCCGCCTGGGCCAGGCCCAGTCTCAGGGCGTCCAGGCGCAGCGTCAACCCGGCCATGTGGAACCCGCCGTGGTGCACGACCCGGTCCGCCACCACCAACGGGTTCTCCTGCGCGGTGGCGGTGAGTGCGCCGACCAGCCCCGCGAGTTCGGCCAGGGCGTCGACGACGACCCCCTGGACCTGGGGCGCCGCTCGGAACCCGAACGCGTCCTGGACCCGTGCGGGCCGAACGGAACCCATGAGGTCACGCAGCCCCCGGGCGACTGTGGCCGCGCCCGGCACGACGGCGGCGCGGGCGGCCTCAGCGGAGAAGGCCTCAGGGTTGGCCCGGCAGGCCAGCGCGGACAGGGCCGTGGTCACGGTGGCGACGCGCAGCAGCGGGTCAAGGTCGGCGACCGCGAGCGCGGCCCTGCCCAGGGTCAGCGCGTTGCTGCTGATCAGCGCCAACGCGTCCGTCTCGGGAAAGCCTCCCATCGGGGCCCAGGGGGCGTCCGCCGGTCGTTCGCCCAACAACGTCAGCCCCGCCCCGGCGAGTGCCGCCAGGTCACCGGTGCCCACGGTGCCGTGTTCCTGGACGTTGGGAAGGGCCCCGGTGTTGAGCATGCTGAGAAGCGCCCGGGTGGTCTGCGGGGAGATCCCCGAGCCGCCCACCGCGATCTGGTTGATCCGCACGAGAAGCATCGCGCGCACCGCCTCCCCGGGCAACGGTGCCCCGCCCGCCGCCGCGTGGCTCCGCAACAGGCGCAGGCCGTGCCCCTCGGCTCCAGCGGCGACGTCCCGGTTCGCGCCCACCCCCGTGTTGCGCCCGTAGACCGGCCCCCGCTCGGTGGCCCTCTCGGCTCCACGGTGCGCGGCGGCCACCCGAGCCCAGGCCTCGGACGTCAACGCGACGGGCTCCTCGAACCGTGCCGCCCGCGCGATCCGGCCACAGTCCAGAGGAGATCCGTCCAGGTTCAGCATGCCCGCCTCCCTCAACATCCCGTGGCGATAGCCTGCCATCAGGTGGCAGCATGCTTGCATTGTATGGAAACAACTCGTCGTTCGCCCGTGTCCCGGGCGGATTTCTCACCGGAGGAACAACGTGGCCGAGCAGTCGACCCGCACCGTCGAGAGGGCGCTGGAACTCCTGGCGGTGGTCGCCGAACAGGGCGAGGTGTCGCTCACCGAGTGCGCGCGCCGGACCGACCTGGCGCCCAGCACCGCCCTGCGTCTGCTGCGCACCCTGGAGTCCACGGGGTTCGCCCTACGGGGGGAGGACGGTGCCTTCCGCCCGGGTCACCGGTTGGTCGGCATCGGGGCCCGGGCCCTGAGCCACGACTCACTCGCCGCCTTCGCGCAGCCGTCCCTGGGTGAGCTGGCCCGCGCGACCGGCGAGTCCAGCTACCTGTGCGTGGGCACGCCGGACCAGGGAGTCCTGTACATCGCCCAGGCCGAGGGCAGTCACACGATCCGCCACGTCAGCTGGGTGGGGCACCGCTTCCCGCAGGACGGGTCCGCCGTGGGTCAGGCCCTGCGCGACGCCACCCCTCCCGAGGGGTTCATCGCCACGGTCTCCATCGTGGAACCCGAGGTCATGGCCGTGGCCGCCCCGGTGAGGGCCGCGACGGGAATCGTCGCGGCCCTCAGCGTCGTGGGGCCCGTCTATCGTCTGGACCAGCCCCGCGTCGCCGAGCTGGGCGCCCTCCTGGCGGCCGAGGCCGAGCGCGTGACCGCCCTTCTCAGCGGAGAGCCCTAGACGCGCTTCGGGGCGCGGACGGTCCTGGGCGGCGGCCTGGGTGATGGTCCGGACGTGGATTCGCAGCTGCTTGCGGACGATCCAGTGGAGCAGGCGGTTGGCGATCCGTCGGTGGCGCAGCGCGCTCGGCCAGCTCCTGCGCACCCGCAGCCGGGCGCGCTCACCGATCGACTCGACGACGACCAGGAGCGCCTGACCGGTCCCCTCGTCGTCCCGCGTCCAGACGATCTCCCGGCCCTCGACCCGGTGCGTGACCGTCTCCCTCCTCACGGGCTGGTCCGGCGACACGAGGTCGACCGTTCCGTCCCCGATCACCCACGGGGCCGGGCTCCCACTCCGCCCGACGCCCGGGGTCGGAGACCAGGGCCCACAGGCGCGCGGCCGAGACCGGAACCTCCCGTTCGTACGTGAGGCTGTCCCACCCGTCCGGCACGGAACCCGGATCGGCCGCCCCGACGGGCTCCGCCGGGCCCGGGGAAAGCCCGTCGAGGGCCAGGACAGCCGACCCCGCCCATGACATCTGTCATGGCCACTCCATGCGGAACACCGAACCAGCCCCTGACTGGTGACACTGTGTGACAGGGCTTCGTCTGCCTAGGTTCGGGACATGAGCTTCAACGACACGCTTCCGCAGCCCGTAGCCGGAGAACAGCACGTCCGCGCACGAGGACACGTCCCGCCCGGGGTCGAGTACCACCGGGTCCTCGCCGGAGGGAAACGCCGCGTCGGACGCGGCCTCCTCGCTATCGCGCTCCTGATCCTCGGCATGTTCGTCCTCAGCTTCGCCGCCGCCCAGGCAGCGGGCTTCGCCGACCTGAGGATGGGCAGGGTCAACCCGGCCATGGGCGGAACCGACTACACACCGCTCTACCACGGCGCGACCATGTTCTCCCTCACCCTCCTGATCCCGTGGAGCATGGTGCTCCAGCGCTGGCTCTACGGAGTCAGGGGAGCCTCGCTGCACTCGGTGGCCTCCCGGTTCAGGTTCGACGTCCTCGGCCGGGCGCTCGTGTTCATCGGCCCGGTCTGGCTGCTCTCGCTACTCGTCCTGAACCTGTCCCCCGCCGGGGAACGGACGCACTGGTCGGCCGCCTCTCTGGTGGTCCTGATCGTGATCACCCTCCTGCTGACTCCCCTGCAATCAGCGGGTGAGGAGTACGGGCTGCGCGGCCTCGTGTTCCGGATCGCGGGGAGTTGGGGACGCGGACCGCGCGTCTCGCTCTTCCTCGGCGTCCTCGTCTCCAGCGCACTGTTCACGGTCCTCCACGGTGCGGACAACCCCTGGATCAACCTCTGGTACTTCACGCTCGCGGCCAGCCTGGCCGTCATCACCTGGCGCACCGGCGGCATCGAGATCGCGGTCGTCATCCACGCCCTGCTCAACACGGTCACCTTCGTCATCGCCGCGGCCCTGCACACGGACATCGGCTCCGCCGTGACGGACCGGTCCGCGGGTGCGGGGTCTCCGGTCCTGCTGGTTCCCACCCTCACCGTCGCCGTGATCGCCGCCGTGGTGTGGTGGCGATCGCACAGGACCGGACCGGCCCTGACCCCCGCGAGCCCGCACCCCGAACAGCGGTGAGGGGAGAATGAGGGCCATGAACGCCTCCCCCTCGGTCGGCCCGCGCAGGTTCGAGGCGTACCTGCGCTGGTCCACCTACTTCGCCACCACGATCCCCTCCGGGACCCTCTTCAGGAGCGTGGTCGAGGCCGGGGGCCCGATCGCGGCGCCCACAGTGTCACTGGTCGCGCTGGGGGCGCTGACCCTGGCCCTGGTCACCGGAAACGTCCTCGTCGCCAACTGGAGCGTCGACTCCGTGGTCGGCCGCGCGGGGCGGTTGCCGCTGATCTGGGTGTCAGCGTGGGTACTGGTCCTCGCCGCCTTCGTCGCGGTGACCCTCACGCTTCCGTTCCCCGCTCTGGGTCTGACCGTCGCGGCGGCGATCGGCGCGAGCGGCGCCAGCATCGGGCTCTCCCTCAGCGGGGACCGGATGCTGCTGCTCAACGCTGCGGCGCTCGCCCTCACTGTCGCGCTGGTGGGTTTCGGCGATCCCGTTCTCCTGGTGGTCGGGCTGGTCATGGTCAGCGTCGTCCTGTGGCTCTGCTGGTCGAGCGCGTGGATGCTTCGGGTGCTTCTGGACCTCCAGGCCGCACACGAGGACCGCGCGGCGCTCGCCCTCGCCAACGAACGCCTGCGCATCTCCCGCGACCTCCACGACGTCTTCGGCCGGACCCTGGCAACCATGGCGGTCAAGAGCTCCCTCGCCTCGGAGCTCGTTCATCGTGGCCATTCCCAACGCGCCGCAGCGGAGATCACCGAGGTGCGGCGCCTCGCGCAGGACGCGGGCAGCGAGGTCCGTCGGGTTGTGCGGGGCGAACACCGCACGACCTGGGAGGACGAACTGTCGGGAGCGAGATCCCTCCTGGAGTCCGCTGGCATCCGCTGCACGGTGACCGGGGATCCCGTACCCGCAGCGCACGCCGAGGCGCTGGCATGGGTCGTACGAGAGGGCGTGACGAACCTGCTGCGCCATTCGACGGCGACGCGGGTCACGCTCACCACCAAGGAGGAGGACAACGAGATGCACCTGAGCGTGGCCAACGACGGAGCCGGTACCGCCGATCCCGCGCGGCTCGCCGAGGGGACCGGGTTGGACGCGATGTCCGAGCGCGTGCGCGCGATCGGCGGACGGGTGCACACCGGCCATGACGGCGACTGGTTCCGGCTCCACGCCGCGATCCCGCTCCGCAGAGGGGGCCAGGCGTGATCCGTCTGCTTGTCGCCGATGACGAGCACCTCATCCGGGACGCCATAGCCGGACTGCTCGCCCTGGAGGACGACTTCGAGGTGGTCGGCCAGGCGGCGTCGGGCGACGAGGCCCTGGCCACGACGCTTCGTGTCAGCCCCGACGTGGCGCTGCTCGACCTGCAACTGCCCGGGCCCGACGGCATCGAGGTGACCCGTCGGCTCGCGACCGAGCTGCCGGGATGTCGCTGTGTGATCGTCACCTCGCACGGACGCCCCGGTTACCTGAAGTCGGCACTCGCCGCGGGTGCACGCGGCTTCCTGCCCAAGACCGTGTCCTCCCGGAGCTTCGCCGAGGTCGTGCGCAAGGTCGCGAACGGTGGTCGGCACGTCGACCCGGACCTGGCCGCCGAGGCGATCAGCGCGGGGGACTCCCCGCTCAGTCCGCGTGAGTCCGACGTCCTCGCCCTGGCGCGCGACGGCGCGCCGGTCGAGGAGATCGCCCGACGTGTCTGCCTCAGCAGGGGGACCGTGCGCAACCACCTCGCCTCGGTGATCTCCAAGCTCGACGCCTCGAACCGTCATGAGGCCGCGCGGATCGCCTCGGAGCACGGTTGGATCTGACCGGTTCGCCGTGAGCAAGGGCCGCACCCCGAGGGGTGCGGCCCTTGTGCGTGGAGGGCCCGTCGCCGGTCGACTGAGGTCTCCAGTCCCAACCGACCGTCATCCAGCCGCCCCTCCCATTTGGCATTATGCCGCAATGCGGGTATCCGCAGGGCCGAAAATGGCTCAGACAAAGGCCTGCGACCGAACACACTCATACCCATCAGTCCAAATTCTAAAGCCGTCGAACGACATTCGCTGCCAAACGAACATTATCGAACACTTCCGAACACCATAGGACTGCACCGGTGACAAATCCGTGCCTACTGGCGACACAGTCAATTACGACACCTAAGCGACCAGGGACGGACATACCTCCAGTCGCCTGGTGGGCACGTGGCCTCTTGGTGAGGTAATTTCCCCTCATCGGCCTTCGGTCACCTCCCAGCCGGTCTGCGGCGTCTCCAATCCCTCGCCCCGATCTGCACACAAATGGGCCAGGCGATCATCCAGCCGACCACGAAAACCCCGAACATGAAAACCAGCCATGAAGGGTTCTCCCATTTTGACCGCACATCGACACCCGGATTCTCCGGGAAACCGACGTTCCCGGGAGGCGAACTGATGGACCAGGCACGCGGACCCAGGTACGTCATCCAGACCGACGTCGACCCCCAGAACATCCGTATGGACGAGGACGGCAACCTCTGGGGCGAAGTCCCCGTCCTCCTGGTCCAGGGACCGGTCGGTCCCGAACGCCGGACCCACATCTGGTCCCCGACTGAGCGGAGTTTCGTGCAGGCGCGATTCGTACCCGAGGTTCCCGAGGATCTGCCCGGTGCCGGGATGAAGCCGGACCCGGTGCAGGCCAAGAGCGTCCCCGAGTTCATCGAACTGATGAACAAGTACCGGCGCTGGGCCGGATCGCCGTCCTTCAGGGTGATGGCGGACCGGGTGGGTGTGAGGTCCTCGTCCCGCTTCTGCGAGGCCCTCCGATCCGACAGGCTCCCCACGTTCGCCCTGCTCAACGCCTTCGTCGTCGCTCTTGAGGGAACGTCCGCCGACTTCCAGCGGTGGGCGGCGGCCTGGAGGGCGTTGGAGGGGGAATTGCCGATCGGTCCACCGGCGCTCCCGCTGCCGCTCCCCGCCGGTGAGGACACGAAGTAGGCACCAGCCCCCGCCACCGGTTCGGGTGGTGGGGGCACCCGCCTGATGGACCCGCGTTTCCGAGGCGATGACACGCCCCCGAACTCTTCTACACCGAGCACGGGCCATCCCCGCGCGTGCGCGGGGCTCACACCCCCGACGGGCAGGTGCACATGCGGGGGACCGGTCCATCCCCGCGTGCGCGGGGCTCACGCAGGTGCACCCTGCGGCCGTGAGGGGCGGCCGGTCCATCCCCGCGTGCGCGGGGCTCACGACAGGGGGACCAGCGCCCCCACCTGCTGACCCGGTCCATCCCCGCGTGCGCGGGGCTCACTGGGGGAGGGGGGAGACGTATTCCCACCGGCCCGGTCCATCCCCGCGTGCGCGGGGCTCACTGAGTAACACCGCTCAGGCCTACGCATGGCGCCGGTCCATCCCCGCGTGCGCGGGGCTCACGCCATCAGACGGGCCATTTGCAACCGGCCCTCCGGTCCATCCCCGCGTGCGCGGGGCTCACGGTGGCTCTTCGCCCGCACCCCCCAGTGGGCGCGGTCCATCCCCGCGTGCGCGGGGCTCACACGGACGAAGTCGCAGAGGCGGTCAAGACCGCAGGTCCATCCCCGCGTGCGCGGGGCTCACGCGATGCCCCGGTAGTGGACGAGTTCGACCATCGGTCCATCCCCGCGTGCGCGGGGCTCACCAGGAGGAAACCGGCCAGCACGGTCGGGTCCTCGGTCCATCCCCGCGTGCGCGGGGCTCACGGATTCCCCAGGGTCATTCTCTGACTCTCGGACGGTCCATCCCCGCGTGCGCGGGGCTCACTCCGGCGCGGCCTCAATCTGAGACTGAACCGCCGGTCCATCCCCGCGTGCGCGGGGCTCACGCCCGGGGTGAGGCGGGTCATCGGATCACGTCCGGTCCATCCCCGCGTGCGCGGGGCTCACGAACGTGTTCTGTCGCCGCGGCAGACGCACTCCGGTCCATCCCCGCGTGCGCGGGGCTCACAGCGAGAACCGGCGGCAACTCACCCTCGGACGCGGTCCATCCCCGCGTGCGCGGGGCTCACGTGGACGCGGCGAGCGTTCGCAGCTTGAGCGCCGGTCCATCCCCGCGTGCGCGGGGCTCACGCTTGATGACCTGCGGCGATGCGGGCCGTTATCTCCGCTTGATAATCGCCTGACTCGTTTCTGCGGACGCTTGGCGGACATCATTCCACACGGACACACGGAAAACGGCCAGCCCCCAGAACGGGGCTGGCCGTTTTCCGTGCCGTCTAGCGCTTCATGCCCTTGGCGATGGCGTCGATGATGCTCGGGCGCAGCTCGGCGGCGCGGATGATGGCGTCGACCGAGCCCACCTCGACCGCGCGCTGGATGCTGTGCACGCCGTCGAACTCCGTGGCGACCTCGCTCAGCTTCTCGGCTCGGACCGAGGCCTGCACCTCGGAGAGCTCCGCGTTGAGCTCGGCGCGTTCGGCGGCACCGGCCTCCGACACCCGGGTCTGCAGCTCGGTCACTCGCGGGTCCGTCGCGGTGCGCTTGTTCACCTCACCGGCGAACACCACCGCAGCGGCCGGAGCGCCGCCCAGCACCGACGCGAACGACCCCTCCAGGGCCAGCACCGTCATGTTCGGGTTCAGCGCCTTGGAGAACACCACGAACGCTCCCCCGTGGTAGCGGGAGATCACGCAGAACACGATCGGGCCGTCGAAGTTGACGATCGCCCGGCCGATCTCCGCGCCGTACTCCAGCTGGAGCTTGCGCATCGACTCCGGCGAACCGTCGAAGCCGGACAGGTTGGCCAGCACCACCAGCGGGCGGTTGCCCGAGGCCGCGTTGATCGCCCGCGCGGTCTTCTTGGACGAACGCGGGAAGAGCGTGCCCGCCGTGTAGGTGTCGGGCCCGTCGGTGGGCGGGAACCCGCGCCGCGCCACCGAGCGGGACTCGATGCCCACCAGGCAGACCGGCCAACCGCCGATGTGCGCGTCCTGCACCGCCGAGGTGTCGGCGTCGGCCATCCCGGCCCAGCGCTCCAGCACCGGGTGGTCCTGGTCGGCCAGGGCCCGCATCACCGTGCGGATGTCGAACGGCTTCTTGCGGTCCGGGTTGTGCTCGGCGGAGAAGATCTCCCCCACCGTCGTGAAGTCGCTGCCCTCAACGGAGTGCGGGAAGTCGGAGACGTCCCGGTGGTCGGGGTCGCTCGTGAGGGCCCGGCGCGGCCCGTCCTCGCCCGGCAGCACGTAGGTGTGGTCGTAGTGCGCCATCAGCACGTCGCGGGCGGCGGGCAGGTTCGGCGCCCAGTACTGCGCCTGGCCGTTGGGGCCCATCACCCGGTCGTAGCCGCCGATACCGAAGTTGTCCTCGGCCGACACACCACCGGAGAAGTCCAGCGACTGCTTGCCGGTGAGCACCATCGCGGAGTCCGGCGTCATCACCAGGATGCCCTTGGTGTGCATGAGCATGGTCGCCTCGGCGTTCCAGTACGGCTGGGCGCCCACCGTGATCCCGGCGACCACGATGTTGATCTCGCCGCCGTCCTGGGTGAACTCCACGATCCGCTTGAGCGCGGCCGCGACCCAGTCCATGTTCTCGGTACCGGAGGTCATCGAGATGCGCGCACCGGCGGAGAGCGCGAACCACTCCAGGGGCAGTCCCATGTTCTCGGCCAGGTTGATCGCGGCGATGACCCGCGAGCACTCCGGCTCGGACAGTGCGCCCAGTGCCTTGGTCGGGTCGCCGAGCAGCACCACGCGGGTGACGCCCTCGGGGTGGCGCTCGGTGGGAGTGGTGACCACGCCGGCCACGATCGCCGCCGTGTTGCGTCCCCGGGGCCGGTCGACCGGCACGAGCACGCCGTTCTCGTCGAGGTCGTGCTCGACGAAGGTCCCTTCGGTCCCGGTGAGCATGTCGGTCAGCTCGTAGGGGTAGACGGTTCCGCGTCGGGCGGCTCGCAGGACCTTCTGGCGGTAGTCGTCCAGCGGCAGCACCGGTTCGGTGGACGGTTCCCCCACGTGCACGCGGGCGTCGCTGCCCGGTTCGAGGGCCACCCGCACGGCCATCTCGGTGAGCTCGCCCTCGTCGGTGCGCTGGCGGGCCACGAACTGGACCTCCTCCAGCCCGGCGCCATCGGTGGTCGGCAGGATGCGCTCCACAAGGGCGTTGAGCTCGTCGATGCTCAGCTCGGTGGGCGGCCACACGTACATGAGGATGCGGTTGGTGTCGAAGCGCTTGTTGTGCGGGCGCTGCGCCTGGATGTTGCGGATGGCGTCCAGGCAGGCGGCGAGCGTGCCCTCCACGGCGGGCAGGGCGACCAGTCGGCCCTCGGCGTCGCGCAGCGGGGTGAGGTCACGGACCTGGCCCAGCGCGATCAGCCGCTCGTCGGACGGGTTGCTGCGCGCCACCGCCTTGACGAGGTAGACCTCCTCGTCGGCGGACGGCAGGCGGGTGAGGTCGAACTCCCGCAGCCGCTGGAGCTGGAGCCGCTGCGCGATCTGCGGGTGCAGACCCCGGATCAGCCGGTCCTCGACCAGTTCACCGCCCTCGGGACGGAAGGTGAAGTGGTGGTGCATGACCGCGCCGCTGGTCCCGGCGACGGTGGCGGTGACGCGGCGCACGCCCTTGGGCAGCGTGTGGTCGGCCAGGATCCGGGCGAGCCGCACCGCCATAGCGTCGGCGTCCGGCTGGTCCTCCCAGGTCACGTACAGGTCGGCGACCAGTCCGTGCTCCGGGGCGTCGGCGGCCAGCTCGGCGACGGCCCCGAGGGCGTCGGGCAGGTCGGCGAGGTCCACGGCGGTGGCGACCACACGGGTCACCCCCTGGGCGTTGGTGTGCTCGGTGGTGACCAGCTGGCAGCCACCGCTCTGGCTCGCCGAGACCTCGGACAGGCCGCGGTTGCCGTAGTAACGGCGGGTCAGGACCTCGAGCAGCGGAGCGTGGTCCTTGCCGGGGCGCCCGATCCGCTGACCGATCAGTCGCACCAGCGGTTCGGAGCTGGCGACCATGGTCTGGATCCGGTCGGCGCGGTCCGGGGAGTCCGGTTCGCGGTCCAGGTGACGCAGCTCGTCACGGACGGACGCGTAGACCCGGGCGCGGTTGCGGCGCAGCAGCGGCTGGGTGAACCAGCGGAACACCACGCCCCGGGCCAGGTCGGACACGGCCGGGAAGCGGACCTGGGTGGCCTCGATCAGGTGTTCCAGGGCGAGCCCGGCGCGCTCGCCGAGCGGCTCCTGGGGCGGAGCGTCGGCCAGCCAGCGGCGCAGAAGCTCCGTCACGATCGTGACGTAGCCGCCCATGCGCTGCTGGGCGAGGAAGATCCGGAAGACCGCGTCCTCCAGCTCCGGGGTGCGGTCGAGGTCGGTGACGCCGTAGTGGGCGAGGACCCGGGTGAGCCTGTTCTGGTAGCCCTCGATCACCCCGGCGCGCTCGACGTCGAGGCTCTGGAGGTAGCTGTGGAAGTACTCGCGGGGGCTGTGCACCCGGTGGTCCTGCTCCGCGTCGACGGCGCCGCCCGGCTTGTTGCGGCTCAGTTCGGACAGGTCCGCGAACACGGTGAGCAGGTCGAGTTCGCCCTCGATCGGCTCCGCGCCGAGTTCCTCACGAGCGGTGAGGTAGTCGGCCAGCACACGCGAGCGCTCCTCCGGGGAGAAGTCGAAGCCCAGCAGGAGACCGTGCAGGTCGCTGAGTCCCTGGTCGGCGCGCTGTCCTGCGGAGGCGGCCAGAACCGGCGCGGGCAGGTCGATCTCGACGGTCCCGGCCTGGTCGTCGGTGTCCTCGGCGTCGTCGTCGCCCAGGGGCTCCAGGCGCATGAGCGGGGCGCCGGTCTCGACCTGGCCGCCCACCGCGACGGGGCACTCGCGCACCCGGGCGCGGAACGGCGCGCGCAGCACCGTCTCCATCTTCATGCTCTCGAGGACCAGGATCGGGGCGCCCGACTCGACCTCGTCCCCCACGGACAGCGGCGTGGCGACCACCAGGGCGGGGGCGGGCGAGCGGACGACGCCGCCCTCGTCGCGGCTGACCCGGTGGGTGACGCCGTCGATCTCGACCAGGTGGACCGGGCCGTGCGTGGCTGACACGAGCCGGTACCGGCGGCCGTTGACGGTGATGTGCCCACTGTGGGCGTCGAACCGCTCCACCTGGACGTCGGCGGGGTGGACGTCGCCGCCACCGGACACGCTGACACGGAAGCGCTTGTGCCCGATCCGCGCCACGCTCACCCGGTAGCCGACGCCGCGGAGCTTGAGGTCCAGGGGACGGCCGGTGTCGTGCTGCACCTGCGGACGGCCGCCGTGGGCGGTGGACAGCAGCTGCTGGCGGCTGGCCTCCTCCTCGTCGCGGTAGGCCTCGATGGCCGCCGCGGCCAGGGCGACGGCGGAGTGCCGGTGGGTGACCAGGCGGCCCTCGGAGCGCACGCGGTCGATCCAGCCGGTGTCGGCGCTGCCGTCGATCACCTCGGGCTGGTCGAGCAGGTCGAGGACGAAGCTCTTGTTGGTCGCGCCGCCCTCGATGATGACGGTCGTCTCGGACATGGCGCGGCGGAGGCGGCCCAGCGCCTGCTCGCGGTCGCGGCCGTAGGCGATGATCTTCGCGATCATCGAGTCGAAGTCCGCGGGGATGCTGTCACCCTCGCGCACACCGGTGTCAACGCGGATGCCGGGGCCGGAGGGCATGTCCAGGCGGGTGATGCGGCCCGGGGAGGGCGCGAAGTCGCGGTCGGGGTCCTCGGCGTTGAGGCGGGCCTCCACCGCGTGCCCGATCTCCCCGGGCTGTGTGCCCTCCAGCTTCCCGCCGGAGGCCACGAAGAGCTGCATGCGGACCAGGTCCGTGCCCGTGGTGATCTCGGTGATGGGGTGCTCGACCTGGAGGCGGGTGTTGACCTCCAGGAACGCGAAGAGCCGCTCACCCGGGTGGTAGAGGAACTCGACGGTGCAGGCGCCCCGGTAGCCGACGGCCACGGCGAGGCGTTCGGCGGAGGCCCTGAGCTCGGCGGCCTGCTCGGGCTCCAGGACCGGGGAGGCGGACTCCTCGATGATCTTCTGGTTGCGGCGCTGCACGGAGCAGTCGCGCACGCCCAGCGCCCACGCGGTGCCCTGGCCGTCGGAGATGACCTGCACCTCGACGTGTCGGGCACCCGTGACCAGGCGCTCCAGGAAGACCACACCGGAGCCGAAGGCGCGCAGCGCCTCCTGGCTGGTGCGCTCGTAGGCGTCGGTGAGGTCCTCGGCGGAGGCGACCATGCGGATACCGCGACCGCCACCACCCGCCGTGGCCTTGAGCATCAGCGGGTAGCCGATCTCGTCACCGGCGCGCAGGGCCTCCTCCAGGGTGGCCACCTCGCCCCGGCTCCAAGGGGCGACGGGGACGCCGACCTCCTCGGCGATCAGCTTCGAGCCGATCTTGTCGCCGAGTTTGCGCATGGCCTCGGGGCTGGGACCGACGAAGGTGACGCCGATCCTCTCGCACAGCTCAGCGAACGCCGGGTCCTCGGCGACGAAGCCCCAGCCGACCCAGGCGGCGTCGGCTCCGGTCTCCAGCAGGGCGCGTTCGAGGACGGCGAGATCCAGGTAGGGGCGGGCCGAGGCCGGGCCGAGGTCGTAGGCGACGTCGGCCTCGCGCACGAAGGTCGAGTTGCGGTCGGCGTCGGTGTAGAGGGCGATCGTCTCGATCCGTGCCCCGGTTTCCGCCGAGAGGTCCCGGACGGCGTGGATGAGCCGCATCGCGGCCTCTCCACGGTTGACGATGGCGACACGACTGAACACCGAATGCCCCTCCCAAGTACCTCAACGCAGAAGGCGACGTCCGGATCTCGGAGCGCCGCCTGCACCTTCCTCTAGCTTGGTGGATCAGTTGGAGGTACACCAATGTCCCGAATTGCTCACGCCGGGGCCGAGGCTTTGTGGGATCTCCACAAAAAGTGTCCCGCCAGGCCCCGCTGGGGATCGCCGAACGCGAGGTTTGCCACAACCAGGCGGTTCTGGCGTGCTGTCGGCGGTTGCGGAGGGAGGTGACCGAATCTCCGCAGGAGGGGTGACTCGCTCCCGTCCGGGCGCCTTGGTCAGGCCCTGGCGAGGGGCAGGAGGATCCGGACCGTGGTCCCCTCGGGACCGCTCTCGACGTCCACGTCTCCGCCTTGGGCCGTCACCAGGGACCGCACGATCGACAGTCCCAGGCCGACGAGCCCTCCCGCCTCGTTGGGGCGGGTCGTCACGAAGGGCTCGAACACGAGGGGGAGGACGTCGGGGTCGATCCCGTTCCCGTCGTCCGTGACGGTCAGGGCCACCGTGTCCCCCTCGACCCTGGTCGCGACGTCGACGAGGACGTGCGGCGGGTTGTGGTCGATCGCGTTGGAGACCAGGTTCATCAGGCACTGCTCCAGCCGGGCCTGGTCCCCGAGCACGACCTGCGGGGCGGCCTCGTGGAAGACCACGGACCGCGCGTGGGAGAGGGACCGGACCCTGGCGCGGACGGCCTCGAACAGGTCGGGCAGGAACACGGGGCCCCGGTCGGCGTCGATCCCGTCACCGCCGCGCGCCACCGCCATGAGGTCCTCCAGCACGCGCCGCAAGCGCTCCAGCTCGGCGTGGACGATCTCCGCCTCCGGGCCGCCCAGCAGCTCCAGGTGCCCCTCCGCGACGGCCAGGGGGGTGCGGATCTCGTGGGAGATCGCCGCCAGGTAGCGGCGCCGTCCCGTGTCCGCCTGCTCGATCCGGGTGAGCATCCGGTTGATCTCGGTGGCCAGCTCCGCGATCTCGTCCTCCGTGTCCGGAACCGGGACGCGGGTGGCCAGGTCGGTCGGCGAGATCCTCTGTGCGGCCGCCGACACCTTCCGCACCGGAGCCAGGGTGCGCCGCACCACCAGCCACAACGCGGCCCCTCCCCCGCCGATGCCAATGGCCCCGGCCACGGCGGTGAACAGCAGGACCGTGGTGGCCGTGTCCTGGACCGTGTCCAACGGCGCGGCGACGGTGATGACGGCGATCTTCTCGTCGGCCGCGTCGGTGAGGGGGGTGTCCAGCACCCGGACCCGGCCGACGTCGGTGTCCACGGTGCGCGCGACCCCCGGCGCCGGGGCGGGCGCGTCGTCCCCGCGCATGAGCCCCGCGACCTCGGCCGGGCCGCCCGTGCTCTGCAGACGGACCCCGTCCACGTGCACCAACGACACGTGCCGGGGGCCGCTGGGGCGGATCTCCAGCGCCCGGTGCGCGGCGCGCTCGGCCTCGGGGCCCGACACCATGCCGTCCAGCCCCGCGGCGGCCGGCAGCTGATCCCCCAACGTGTCGCTCAGCAGCGCGGACTCCTGACGCAGCAGGTCGTCGACGTCGTTGCGGCCGGAGACGAGGACCAACTGGTGGGTCAGCACGGTGACCCCGCCGATCACCAGCACCATCACCGTCAGTGCCCGCAGGACCAGACGCCTGGTGAGGCTCACCCCTCGCCACCGCTCAGGCGGTAGCCGACGCCGCGCACGGTCTGGATGCGATCCGCTCCGAGCTTGCGGCGCAGTTGGCTGACGTAGACCTCGACGACGTTCGAGGCCCCGTCGAAGTCGTAGCCCCACACCAGGTCGAGCAGCTGGGACTGGGAGAAGACCTGGCTGGGATGGTGGAGCAGGACCGACAACAGGGCGAACTCCCGGGCGGACAGGGCGACGACGGCTCCGTCAACGAAGGCGGTGTGCCGTCCCATGTCGAGGGTCACGCCCCGGGCGGTCACGGCGTCGGTGCGATCCGACGCGCTGGTGCGCAGCCTGGCACGGATCCGCGCCAGCAGTTCGTTCACGCTGAACGGCTTGACCACGTAGTCGTCGGCCCCGGCGTCGAGGTTGACGATCCGATCGCTGACGGCGTCCTTGGCGGTGAGCACGATGACCGGCACCGAGGGTCGGCGCAGCCGGAGTCGGCGCAGGACCTCCTCGCCCGCCAGGCCCGGCAGCCCGAGGTCGAGGACGACCAGCTCGACGTCGGTCGACAGCGCCATGACGAGGCCGTCGACGCCGTCCGAGGCGGTCACCACCGTGTGACCGGCGTTCTCCAGAGCGCGCCGGAGGAAGGAGACGATGCCCTCCTCGTCCTCCACCACCAGAATCGCCACCGCGCCGAACCCTCCCGTTGCCTTGGACAGCCCAGCATGCCGGTCGATGCTGAGCCCATGATGAAGGAAACCTGAAAGCCGTCTTCAGGTTGGTTTCAGGTTCCCATCATCGACCTGATGGACAATGGGGTCCTCTCGACACCCGGAGTTGGAGGGACCGATGACGCGACGCCGCAGGACGATCCTCGTCACCTGCGCGGCGGCCGCCCTGTCGGTCCTGGGCGCGGGCGCGTACGTCGTGCTCGAGGACACGGAACTGACGGTGGAGACGATCCGCCTCGACGGTTTCACCGGGGCCCCCACGCTCCGCTACCCGGTCGGTGAGGGAACGTCCCGGCCGGTCGACGGCTTCGAGCAGCTGATCGGCGAACTGCGTGCGGGTGGTGCCCCCGAGGACTGGTACGTCGCCGGGGTGGGGGTCGACTTCGGTCCTCGTGCGTGGCTGCTCACCGATCCGGTGGTGGAGGACTTCGACGGTGACGGCACCGCGGGCACGATCCTGGAGGAACTGCGGGCTCTGGAGGGCACCGAGGTGACGCTCGGGGTCCGTTACGCAGCCGGGGGCGACGACGCGCGCGACGGCGTGGTCGTCTTCACCATCAACGGGCTCCAGTTCCGGGACACCGACGGCGGCCCCGCCCCGTGGGAGGACACCGGAGACGGCCGCGAGGCCGACCGTGAGGAGGTCTCCACCACCGCTGAGGAGGCCGTCGGCGAGGGCGCCAGCACCACCGGTGTCGAGCGGATCGACGAGGGCGCCGGGCCCGGGTGGGCGGTCCGGGTCCTGGGTGCGGACGGACAGGACTACGAGGTGATCCTCGACCCCTCCGGCGCGGTCGAGGACGTGCGCGCGCACGACTGACGTCCCTCCCCCGCGGGTGACGCGACAACCCCCGGAACGGCCGCGAACCCAACCTGAAGGGCGTCTTCAGGTTGTCCTCAGGAAGTACTCAGAAAGCACTGGCACGCTGTTCGGGTTCGGCCGGAACGAGAGAGGAGACGGGGATTTGTCGGGTTCGCCATCCCTGGGGCTTTCCACTGGGAAGTGGGTCGCCTGCGCCGCGACAGCGTTGGTCATCATCGCGAGCCTGCTCGGTTACGGCTGGTACCGGGGGTTGGTCGGCAACATCACGACCGCCCAGGTCGACACCGACGAGTGGGACCGGCCCACGAACGTCGAGGGCGTGCTGAACATCCTCGTCATCGGCTCGGACGTGCGCTCCGGCGAGAACGCCGACTACGGTGCCGCCGAGGGCGCGCGGCCGGACACGATGCTCATCGCGAGCATCAACGTGGACAACGGCGCCGCCACCCTGGTCAACCTGCCCCGCGACCTCATGGTCGACCTGCCCGGCTGCGACGCGGTGGAGGGGTACGAGGGCATGCAGCCCCAGCAGGGCATGATCAGCTCCGTGATGACCTTCGGCGGTGTGGGCTGCCAGTGGAAGGTCGTCGAGCAGGTCACCGGCGTGCACCTGGACCACTTCCTGATGATGGACTTCGTCGGCTTCAAGGACATGGTCGACGCCATCGGCGGGGTGGAGATGTGCATCCCCGAACCGATCGACGACCCCAAGGCGCACCTGGTGCTGGACGCCGGGCTCCAGAGCCTGGACGGCGAGGACTCGCTCGGCTTCGTGCGCTCCCGCTACTCGCAGGGCGACGGCAGCGACCTGTCGCGGATCGACCGCCAGCAGGAGTTCATGGGCGCCATGCTCCGCGAGGTCCTCAGCAGCGAGGTGATGACCAGCCCCGTCACCATCACCCGCTTCCTCGGAGCCGTCACCGAGTCCATCACCACCGACGAGGAGCTGACGGTCGACACCATGGCCGACATCGCGATCTCCATGCGCGAGGTCGACCTGGACCGGGTCCAGTTCGTCACGGTTCCCAACGGCGCCCACCCGGCCGACGAGAACCGCATCATCATGAGCGACGCCGCCCCGGCCCTGTTCGAGGCGATCAACAACGGCGAGGACCTGGGTGGCGGCGACGACGACGGCGACAGCGACAGCGACGACACGTCCGAGGACGTCTCGGTGGAGCCCGGGGACGTCGCCGTCGAGGTGGTGAACAACACCGGGATCGAGGGGCTGGCCCTGGAGATCCAGTCGGTGCTGGTCGACGACGGCTTCGTGGTCACCGGCACTGGCAACCCCGAACAGCGCGCGCCCGAGGCGACCACGGTCTTCCACGGCCCCGGGGACGAGGAGGCCGCCGAGTTGCTGGCGGGTTCGATCACCAACGCCCGGACCGAGGAGGTCGGGGGCCTGGAGCAGACCCTCGAACTGGTCGCGGGGTCCGACTGGGAGGGCTTCGGGAGTTCCTCCTCAGAGTCCGACCTGTCCATCACCGACGACCTCGGCGGCGTCACCGCCGAGAAGCAGGAAAGCGCCTGCTGACACGGAACCGACCGTGTCGGCGGGACGGCGCCCACCTCGTGGCGACTGAGTTCCGATGAGGAGAACCGTGGACGTTCGACCGACCGTGACCGTGGGTGGTGACGGCTCCCGGGCCAGTCTCGACGCCGTCGAGTGGGCGAGCGCCTACGCGCGCCTCTGGGATGCCTCACTGAGGATCGTGACCGTGGGGTCCGGCCCCGCCAACAGGAGCCCGATCGCGGATTCCAGGAGGCAGATCTCCCGGGAGGAGTTCCAGAGCAACCAGCGGCTCCAGCGCAAGTCTGAGGCGGCCTTCTCCCGAGCCGTGGGGAGCGTGCCGGAGGACCGCATCGAGATGCTCGTCGTCTCCGGTGACCCCGTCGACGCGCTGGTCGCCTCCGCTGACGGCGGCCCTCTGGTGGTCGGCACGCGCCGGCTGGGGTTCCTGTCCGGAACCATCGCCGGATCCGTGAGCCGGAGGCTGATCGGGCGTTCCAACGGTCCCGTGGCCGTCGTCTCGGGGGTCGCTTCGCAGGGACGCGGACGCGTCGTCGTGGGCATCGACGGAGGTGCCTCCACGCGTGCGGTAGTGTCCTTCGCCCTGGAGGAGGCCCGGGTGCGCGGGGCGGAACTCCTGGTCTTCCGGGCGCTCGGAGACTCCCGGGACGACCGTTCCTCTGAGGCCGTGGCAACGGTCATCGAGGACGCGAAGAAGTCGGACCGGGACGTGCGGGTCCGCGAGGAGAGCCAGCGGGGGAACCCGGTCGATCTCCTGGTGGAGCGCTCCTCCGACGCCGACCTGCTCGTCATCGGGACCCGGAGCCTCGGGCTGACCGCCGGGCTCCTGCGGGGGTCGGTCGGACAGAGGCTGACCGTGCGGGCCAAATGCCCGGTCGTGGTCATCCCCGGCTGAGGGCACCGGAACGGGGCCGCTCAGCGGTCGGTGACCGGCTGCCTCAGGATGGTGCGCAGCTTCTCGGGGGCGGTCCTGCGGGCGTCGCTCAGGTAGACCTCGTGGTGCCTGCCGACCATCCGCAGACCGTGCTCCGGGATGAACCCGTCGTGCATCCGCGCGAGCACCTCGGCCTCCTCGTCGAAGGAGCCCACGTGCAGCGTCTGCACGCAGCGTCCCTCAGAGAGCTCTTCCAGGCGGACGTCGTCCAGTCGCGTCGGCCGGTTCCTGCGCCCCGCCTCCTGGGCGGCGGCGGTCACCATGTCCGGGTCGATCCAGTCCGGGACCATGAGCATCAGTGTCCAGTCCCACCGTGACTTGTCCCGGGCGACGGTGAAGGCCTCCATGTCCCGTGCCCACCACAGCCCCTCCAGGGGCGGTACGACGTAGTCGCGGCCGAGCTCGCGCCTGCTGGCGAACTTGAGCTTGTAGGCCACCGGGTAGAGGGCCTCGATGCCCTCGGCGAACAGCGGGGTGGTGTTCGGGTCACCGTGGCCGTCCACCATGAGATACCGGAGGTCGGGCACCTCGAGGATTCGGAACCGGCCGCGCCCCGCCTGGTAGGAGTCCAGGCTCCGCTTGAAGTCGGCCCTGTCCGCCATTCGCCGCCCCCGCTCCGCCTGTGTCGGACCCGGGCTCCCGGTGTCGTCCGGGAGCCTCCGGTTCACGGTCTTCCACGTGGATCCAGGCCAAGCCAACTACGAGGGGGCCGGGGATCGTCCCCCAGAAAAAGACGAGACGCCCCGGTGAGGCGGCCGAAGGCCCCCGAACGGGGTCGTCTCGAAGTCGAGTGGGCGCGAAGGGACTCGAACCCCTGGCCTATTGCTTGTAAGGCAATTGCTCTAACCAACTGAGCTACGCGCCCTTGTGTGCGTCGCGAGAGATCATACCGCTTCGTGGTGGTCCTCGCGCCGGATTTATCCGGCCAGGTGGCGTGCCTGGGCGACATACTCGCCGACGTCCCGGGGACGGTCGACGGGAGTGTGCACCGCCCAGCGGACGGTGCCCTCTGCGTCGACGAGGAAGGTGCCGCGCCGTGCCACTCCCCGCTGGTCGTCGAAGACCCCGTAGGCGCGGGCGGTCGCGCCGTGTGGCCAGAAGTCCGCGAGCAGCGCGAAGGGGAAGCCCTCGCGGTCCGACCAGGTGCGCAGGGCGAAGGTCGAGTCGACGGACACCGCCAGCACCGTGACCCCGAGGTCCCGCAGCTCGTCGTGGTGTTCACGCAGGTCGGCGAGTTCCCCGGAGCACACCCCGGAGAAGGCCAACGGGTAGAACACGATGAGCACGGGGCCGCCCAGCAGGGAGCTCAGGACGGTGTCCTGGCCGTACTGGTCCGGGAGGCTGAACTCGGGCGCGCGGGCGCCCACGGTGACGGTGTCGGTCATGCTCGCGTTCGTGTCGGGTGGCCGCGCGGGCCGGTACCGGCGCCCGCCGGTCGGCGGGCGCCCCTCAGCGCCGCGCGTCCGAGTCTGCCGGGACGCGCGACGCCGGACGTCTCACCCTGTGCGGGTGGTGTCCGTCACCGCTTAGGAACGACCAGGCGGGTGCCCGACCAGTCGGCGCCGATGCTGACCGCGCTGGTCTGGGACAGGCCCGAGGTGGTAGCGGCCTCGGCCACGTCGTTGGGGGACACGTGCAGCTCACGACCGGCCTTCGGGGTCAGGACCAGGATGGTCCCTCCGTCGGCGATGGTCGTCACGGTGTCCATCAGAGCGTCGGTGAGGTCGCCTTCCTCGTCGGACCGCCACCACAGCAGTGCCGCGTCGACGTCGCCGTCGAAGTCCTCGTCGACCAGTGCCTCGCCCGTAAGCTCGGCGATGGAAGCGCGCAGTCCCTCATCGACGTCGTCGTCGAACCCGAATTCCTGCACCACCTGACCCGGCTTGAATCCGAGTCGGTCAGCCAAGCCGCGTTCGCTTTGTGCCTGGCCCGCGGTCGCGCTCACGAAAGTTCTCCTCCACAGATGGTTTTTCTCAATCTTGCCTGCACGAAGCAGTTGTCACAACGATGCCGGGCTTTTTTTGTCGCCCGTCACGTGGGTCCGTAACCATCGCTGATGGCCTAGTTCACACGCTAGTGGCATATCCCGTCAACGCGCGGCCGAACCCGGCCCGAGTCGAATCAGCTCATCCGGACTCCAGGAAGGACAACCGGACCTGCCGATCCGGGTTGTCCACGTTCAGGTCCACGATCGCGATGGACTGCCACGTTCCCAGTTCGAGTCTGCCGGATAGTACTGGCACCGTGGTCTGCGGTGCGACGAACGCCGGCATCACGTGCGAGCGTCCGTGTCCCCGGGACCCGTGTCGGTGGCGCCACCGGTCGTCGGCCGGCAGCAGGTCGTCGAGGGAGGCAAGGAGGTCGTCGTCGGACCCCGCGCCCAGCTCGATGATGGCCACACCCGCGGTCGCGTGCGGGACGAAGACGTTGAGCAGGCCGTCGCCGCCGCTCTCGGCGACGAAGTCACCGCACTGCGCGGTGATGTCGGTAACGCTCTCCGATCCGCCTGTGTGCAGCTCAAGGATCAGTGTCCGCATAGCGACACCTTCGCGCAGCCTGGCCCCCGGTGCAACCATCACCTGTGAATCCGCGGGTGGCCGAAGCCCCCTGAAGGGGCCATACTCCTCTCCGACGTGTGTGAAACTGGACGAAAGAAGGGATAAGGGTGACTGTCTCGTTACTTTTGGGACCCGTGCTTCGCCACGTGGGTCCCACCACGGCGACGGTGTGGGTGGAGACGGACGCCCCCTGTCACGTCCGGGTTCGCGTGGACGGCGGGCCGATCTCGGCCAGCCGCACCTTCACGGTCCACGGCCACCACTACGCCGTGTGCGAAATCGAGGGCCTGGCGCCGGGTTCCGTCCTCCCCTACGAGGTCTTCCTCGGTGAGGACCGGGTGTGGCCCGAACCCGACAGCCCGCTGCCGCCCAGCGTCCTGCGCACTCTGTCCCCCGGTGCGCCGACGAGACTGCTGTACGGCTCCTGCCACACCCCCACCGGTGACACTCCGGAGGGACTGGTCCGCTACGGACCCGACATGCTCCGCGCCACCGCCCGCCGTCTGGCCCGCGAGGGCGCGACCGGGGACAACCAGGTCCTGCTGCTGATCGGCGACCAGGTCTACGCCGACGAGGTCCAGGAGCCCATGCGGGCCTTCCTCAGGGAGAGGCGCGGCGAGGTCGACCCTGACGGCGCCCCCGAGGACGAGGTCGTCCGCTTCGACGAGTACGCCGAGCTCTACCGCCAGGCCTGGTCCGACCCCCAGGTGCGGTGGCTGCTCTCCACCGTGCCCACGCTGATGGTCTTCGACGACCACGACATCCGTGACGACTGGAACACCTCGGCCGCCTGGCGCGGCGCGATGGACCGGAAGCCGTGGTGGCGCACCCGGGTGACCAGCGGCATCGGCGCCTACTGGGTGTACCAGCACGTGGGCAACCTCTCCCCCGAGGCGCGCGCCAAGGACCCACTGTGGGCGTCCGTGCGGGACCACCGCGATCGCGGAACCGACGCCGGTGACACCGTGGACTCCTTCGCCTGGCGTGCGCACGACGAGCCCTCCTCGTACCGGTGGAGCCACCACCACGACCTGGGCGACGTGCGGGTCCTGGTCGCCGACACCCGCTGCGGCCGGTCACTGGAGGAGGACGACCCCTCCGGCGGCTCACGGTCCATCCTGGGCGCCGAGGGGCACGATTGGCTGGACCGGCACCTCACCGGCGGCCCCGACCACCTCGTGGTGGCCTCCACCGTTCCGATCCTGTTGCCGCCCTCCGTGCACCACCTGGAGGCCTGGAACGAGGCCGTGTGCGCGGGGGCCTGGGGTTCGGCCGCGCGGGGCCCCGCGGAGCGCCTGCGCCAGGCACTGGACCTGGAGCACTGGGGCGCCTTCCAGTACTCCTTCCACCGACTCGCGGACGCCGTGCTCGACGTCGCCCGTGGCGCTCGGGGTCCGGCGCCCGCCACGGTCCTCCTGCTCGGCGGGGACGTCCACTTCTCCTATCTGGCGCGTGCGCGTGCGCGCGAGGGGCGCACGACCTCCCGGGTCGCCCAGCTGGTCTCCTCCGCGCTGTGCAACCAGCTCCCTCCCAACCTGCGCCGTGCCGCCACGCTGTCCGCGAGCTGGCCCCTGCACGTCGCAGGGAGGGTCATGACACGACTGGCCGGGGTGCGCCGCAGCCCGCTGTCCTGGGCTCTGGAGGAGCGGCCCTACTTCGGCAACACCATCGGTGAGGTGGTCTTCGAGGGCCGCGAGGCCGAGGCCCTCTGGTACCACTGCCCGCAGGGCGGGGACGACGCCCTTCCCGAGGTCCGACGCCGCACCCGTGTCTGAACCCTGGAAAACGAAGTAGCTCCGGCGGCGCCCGTCTGGGCGCCGCCGGAGCTACTTCGGACCGCTCGTGCCGGGAGTCCCGGCCGGATGGCCCTAGGGCTTGTGCGAGGGCGGACGGCGGTTGGCGTGCCCTCGACGCCGGTTGCGCACGCTCAGGCCGAGCGCGCCACCCTCCTCCAGGAGCTGCCGTGCGGCCCGGTTGACCGTGCCGCGCGTGCCCGATCCCGCCGAGGGGGTGTCCTCGGTCTCGACCAGTTCGGGCTTGGGCAGCAGCGTGGTGGGCTCGTTGTCCTGGTCGTCCAGTTCCTCGGGGAGGGCGTGCAGCTTGCGGGTGCGCTGGAGCCGGGGCCCTTCGGTCCCGGGCTCGTCCCCGACGGGGGCCGCCGTCTCGGTGGGGTTGCGCTTCTCCTCGTCGACGGCCTCCTTCCACGCCTGGTCCTGCTGCTGGTCCTCCTGCTTCTGGCGGGCCAGACGGCGGGCGCGGTCGGTGCGCCAGGCGCGGTAGGAGCGGGCCAGCGGGGTGAGGACCGGCCAGGTGACCCTGGCGGGGCGTGAGAGGGCGTGCCACAGGTAGGCGGTGGTGCCCCAGGCCTCCATGGCGCGACGGGCCTTGGTGATGGTGAAGAACGTGGGCATGGCCAGCAGCAGCTGCGGCCAGGCCAGGGCCAGCGCGGCGAACAGCGGGTACATGCCTCCGCCCGCGATCGCGGCGGCGGCGCCGATGACCACCGGTACCAGGGCCAGTGCCACCCGCAACTGGGTGAACTGCCGGAACCGGTGCAGGGAGCGGCGGGCCGAGACCGGTGGGGCCAGCCCCTCGGGAAGCGGGGTGGGCTGCACGATCACCGCGAGCAGCAGCGTTCCCACGCCCACGCTCGCGGCCAGCAGTATCGTCCATCCGGCGGCGGACATCGCCCCGCCCACCAGCAGGTACACCAGTCCCAGGACCGGGAGCGGCGCGGGGAGCCAGAACAGCACCCGTCTGCGCAGCTCACCCTCCTGCGTGGGTTGGAGTACGAAATCGATCACCGGGCGTAGTATCCGGAACCTCTTCCTCGGTCGCTCGACCACAGCGTTGGACCCCCCAAGAACGTCGTGACGGAGCGGTGCGGGGAGCGACGCCCGAGGGTTTTCGTCGTCTGTGGCTCCACCTGCAACCTGCCCGTATCAAAGCTATCTCTTTTCGCGTAGTCCCCGGGCGCGCACAGTCAGTTACACACCTACCCGACGCTGGTGAAACTTCCATAAACCAACGGAAAAGGGAGGCAACGATCAGATTACGACGTGGTGGAGGTCACTCTCTCGTACTTGGCCGACACCGGACATCAGAGTGTTCCGTCACGGGTTTCGGACAAACGGCCGAGGGCGACCGCGACCCGGAGCACGAAGGAGCCGCGGCCGTCCGAGGGGATGTGCCCGGTGAGCTCGGAGATCCGGCTCAGCCGGTAGCGCACCGTGTTCGGGTGCACGAAGAGCATGCGCGCGGTGGCCTCCAGCGACGAGGCGTGCTCCAGGTACACCGACAAGGTGTCCAGCAGAGGCGAACCGGCTCCCTGGAGGGGCAGGTACACCTCCGTCACCAACTGCTGCCGGGCCTCGGCGTCACCCTCCAGCGCGCGCTCGGGCAGCAGGTCGTCCGCGAGCACGGGCCGGGGCGCGTCCGGCCAGGCCACCGCGGCCCGCAGACCGTTCACCGCCGACCGCACCGACGAACCCGCCGCGTGCAGGTCGGCCACGGCCGGGCCCACCACAACGGGCCCGTCCCCGAACAACCCCGCCAGGGGCTCCACGGGTTCGATCGGGAGATCGTCGACCGGGTGGCGGTCACCCACCCCCACCACCACGACCACTCGGCGCCCCTGCATGCCCGCCAGGACGTCGTAGCCCAGACGGCGCGCGGCCGAACGCAGGTCGTCCATGACCTTCCCGCCGTCCTCGTCGCCGATGTCCCCGGCCATCGCGATCACCGGCGTGTGCGACCACCCCAGCGCCGAACCCCAGGTCTGGAGCCCCTCCACCTGGTCGCCGTGCAGGAGCGCGTCGACGATCAGCGCCTCCAGCCGCGCGTCCCAGGCGCCACGGGCCTCGGCCGCGCGGGCGTAGACCTTGGCCGAGCTGAAGGCCACCTCACGCGTGTAGCGGAGCATGGCCTCGCGCAGTTGCTGTTCGCCTCCGGGAGCGGCCAGGTCGTCGACCTGGTTCTCCACCACCTCGATGACCACGCGGATCATGTCGACGGTCTGCTGGAGGGAGACCGAGCGGGTGAGTTCGCGCGGGGCGGTGCCGAACACCTCCACCGTGATCGCGGGCCGACCGCGGTCGGGGTCACGGAACCAGTCCACGAAGGCGGCGACCCCGGACTGGGCCACGAGGCCGATCCAGGAGCGGTCCTGGGCCGACATCCGGCGGAACCAGCCGAGCCGCTCCTCCATTCGGCTCACGGCGGCGGTGCCCAGCGCTCCCATGGAGCGTTCCAGGCGTCGTACGGTCTCGGCGCGGATCTTGTCCTGTGGGGCGCCGCTCCCGGTCGGCGCGCTCGCGCCGTCCTCGGTCGGTCGGGGTTCGGTGTTCACTCGTCTAGGTTCGCATCCTCTCCGCACACGGTCCCGGGTTCGCCTCCGTGTCGGCCGTCACCCCCCGGGTCGACCCGGTCCGGGAGGGAGCCGCGGACGGCCCCGCGTACCGTCGGAAAGTGATCTCCTCCACCTGTTTCGGGTTTGTGGGCACATGACCGGCGTCCTTTTGTGGATTACCTACAAACGGTGTCCGGTGAACTTCGTGTCTCTCCCCATCCAACTGGTGATCTCCTACAGGGCAAGGTTGATGTCGTGCTTGTAATCGTTGCTCCAGGCCAAGGCGCCCAGGTTCCCGGATTCCTCTCCCCGTGGCTCGAACTCCCCGGCATGGCCGAGACGTTCGCGTCGTGGTCCGAGGTGACCGGTCTCGACCTCGTGCGTTACGGCACCACGGCGGACGCGGACGAGATCCGTGACACCGCCGTCGCCCAGCCGCTGCTGGTCAGCGCCGGTCTGGCGGCCGCCACCGCGCTGCTCGGCCCGCCGTCCGCCCCCGGGGCACCGCTGCCCGCCTCGCCCTCCCTCGTGGACGCGACGGCCGGTCACAGCGTCGGTGAGTTCACCGCCGCCGCGCTGGCCGGTGTGCTCTCCCCCAAGGACGCGCTGGCCCTGGTCGCCGAGCGCGGCCGCGGGATGGCCGACGCCGCCGCCCGCACCGAGACCGGGATGACCGCGGTCCTGGGGGGTCAGCGCGAGGACGTGCTGGCCGCCATCGAGGCCGCCGGTCTGACCCCGGCCAACGACAACGGCTCCGGGCAGATCGTGGCCGCCGGTACCAGCGACCAGCTGGCGGCGTTCGCCGAGAACCCGCCCGAGCGGGCCCGGCTGCGTCCCCTGTCCGTCGCGGGCGCGTTCCACACCGAGCACATGGCCCCGGCCATGGAGCGGGTGCGGGCCGCCGCCCAGGGCCTCACCCCGGCCGACCCCAGCGTTCGACTGCTGTCCAACGCGGACGGCGCCGTGGTCGACAGCGGCGCCGAGTACCTGGAGCGTCTGGTCTCGCAGATCTCCTCTCCGGTCCGCTGGGACGCGTGCACCGACACGCTCGCCGACCTCGGAGTGACCGCGTTCATCGAGCTGACCCCGGCGGGTACCCTCACCGGGCTCGCCAAGCGCGCGCTGCGCGGCATCGAGATCCTCGCGGTGAAGACCCCCGACGACCTCGAACGCGCCGGTGCCCTCATCAAGGAGCACGCGGGGACCATCTCCCCCGCGAGCGGCCAGCAGGAAGGCTGAGCATGTTCAACGTCCCGAGCGCACCCGGCGGCGCCTCGATCCGTTCCTTCGGCGAGTACCAGCCGTCGCGGGTCGTGACCAACGCCGATCTGGAAGCCCGTGTCGACACCAGTGACGAGTGGATCCAGAGCCGTGTGGGCATCAGGGAGCGTCGCGTCGCGGGTCCCGAGGACACCGTGGCGAGCATGGCCGTGGCCGCCGGAGGCAAGGCGCTCGCCGCGGGCGGGTTCTCCCCCGAGGACATCGACCTGGTGATCGTGGCCACCTGCACCGTGCAGGACCAGATCCCCAACACGGCGGCGACCGTCGCCGCCCGGCTCGGCATCGCCGCCCCGGGTGCCTTCGACGTCAACGCGGCCTGCGCGGGCTTCGTCTACGCGCTGGGGCTGGCCTCGGACTCCGTCCGGGTCGGAAGTTCCCGCAACGTCCTGGTGATCGGCTCGGAGAAGCTCAGCGACTGGGTGGACTGGCAGGACCGGTCCACCTGTGTGATCTTCGCCGACGGTGCCGGGGCCGCCGTGGTCTCGGCCTCCGAGGACCACGGTGTCGGACCGGTCGTCTGGGGTTCCTCGGGCGAACGCGCCGACACGATCCACCTGCGTGAGGGCAAGTACCTCCACCAGGAGGGCCAGGCCGTCTTCCGGTGGACCACCACCGAGCTGTACAAGGTGGCCCTGGAGGCCCTGGAGCGCGCTGGCGTGGAGCCGTCCGAGCTCACCGCCTTCGTTCCCCATCAGGCCAACCTGCGGATCGTCGAGTCCATCGCGCGCAAGCTGGGGGCGCCGCAGGCGCTCGTGGCCCGCGATATCGTCACCGCGGGCAACACCTCCTCCGCCTCGATCCCTCTCGCGCTGTCGCGCATGGTCGAACGCGGGGAACTGCCGTCGGGGAGCATCGTGCTCACTCTGGGATTCGGTGCGGGCCTGGTCTACGCCGCACAGGTGATCCGCATCCCCTGATCCTTCCGGTCCCGGCCGGGCGGGCTCGCCCGCTGCCGTTCGGGACCGCCACCCGACACCACATTCGTCAAGCGTCAAGCAAGGAGAAACAACATGGCCGAGCACAGCGAGCAGGACATCCTCAAGGGCCTCGGCGAGATCGTCGAGGAGATCGTCGGCACCGACCCCGCCGAGGTCACCCCGGAGAAGACCTTCGTGGACGACCTGGACATCGACTCGCTGTCCATGGTGGAGATCGCCGTCGCCGCGCAGGACAAGTTCGGCGTCGAGATCCCCGACGACCAGCTCAAGGACCTGAAGACGGTCCAGGACGTCATCAACTTCATCCAGAAGTAGCGTGTCCGGCCGCCGGGCCACACTCCGGCCCGGCGGCCCGCCAGTCCCCACCAGGACGCCCCAGACCCACTCATTCGCCACGCCTCCCGGCACACGCGCCGGGATCGACCCACGAGAAGGGCGATCGGATCATGTCCAAGACCGATGTCGTCGTCACCGGCCTCGGCGCCACCACCCCCCTCGGGGGTGACGTCGCGACCACATGGTCCGCGCTCCTCGACGGCCGCTCCGGGATCAGCATGCTGCCGGAGGACTGGCACGAGAAGCTTCCGGTGCACTTCGCCGGGCGGATCGCGCAGGAACCCTCCGAGAAGCTGCCGCGCCCCAGACTGCGCCGCCTCGACCGGACCCAGCAGTTCGCCCTCATCGCCGCGCAGGAGGCGTGGGACCACGCGGGTACCCCCGACGTCGACCCCCTCCGTCTCGGTGTGGTGGTCTCCAGCGGGATCGGTGGCATCCTCACCATCCTGGAGCAGTACGACACCTTCCGTGAGAAGGGCTGGAAGCGGGTCTCCCCGTTCACCGTGCCCATGCTCATGCCCAACAGCCCGGCCGCCGCCGTGGCCCTGGAGTTCACCGCGCGCGCGGGCGCCCACGCCCCCGTCAGCGCCTGCGCCTCCAGCGCCGAGGCCATCGCCAACGGTGTGGACATGATCCGCGCCGGCCGGGCCGACGTGGTGATCGCGGGCGGCACCGAAGCCGCGATCCACCCCCTGAACATCGCCTCCTTCGCCTCCATGCGCGCGCTGTCGACGCGCAACGAGGACCCGCAGACCGCCTCCCGTCCCTGGGACAAGGACCGCGACGGCTTCGTCATGGGTGAGGGCGCGGGCATCCTCATCCTGGAGTCGGCCGAGCACGCCGCCAAGCGCGGCGCGCACGTGTATGCCCACGCCGCCGGTGTCGGCTACACCGACGACGCCCACGACATCGTCATGCCCGACCCCGAGGGCGCCGGTCAGGCCCGCGCCATCACCCAGGCGCTTGCCGACGCCGACCTCAAGCCGAGCGACATCGTGCACGTCAACGCGCACGCCACGTCGACCCCGGCCGGGGACGTCGGCGAGACCCGGGCGATCCGCACGGCGCTGGGCGACTCCGCCGCCGACCGCGTCACGGTGACCTCCACCAAGTCCATGACCGGGCACCTCCTGGGCGGCGCGGGCGCGGTGGAGTCGATCGCGACGATCCTGGCCCTGCATGAGGGCCTGATCCCGCCGACCATCAACATCTCCGAGCTCGACCCCGAGGTGGCCGTGGACATCGTCCGCGACAAGCCCCGGGAGATGCCGAGCGGGGACGTCGCCGCCGTCAACGAGTCCTTCGGCTTCGGCGGCCACAACATCGCCGTGGCCTTCCGCCGCGCCTGATCCGACCGGCCGCGCCCCCGCGCTGCGGCACCTGGTCCTCCAGTGGGCGTCACCGTACGGTGACGCCCACTGTCGTGTCCGTGACCTCGGTCAACCGTTCGTGAACGTTCGGCGGCCCGTGCCGCAAGAACGGTTGAACTCCGCCGCGAGGGTCTTCAGGTGGGCGCGTCCCGCGCGCGACCATGGATGACGTGTCCACACTGCCCCAGTCACACGCCCCACCGTGCCCCGGCGACGACGACCGGCCCGGCCGTCGTCGTCGCGGCCCGGCCTTTTGCCCCGTCGTGGACCTGGACTCCGGTGCCGTGGTGGCCGTTGAGGTCGTGGCCGCCGTACCGGCGGGGCTGGGCCGCCCGGACGGGAAGGGCGGCGGGTCGGCGATGGTGGCCGAGTGGCTGGCCTCGCTGGTGCGTGCCGGGGCCGGTGTCGAGAGCCTGTTGCCGTTGGTCCTGCCGCTGCCCTCGTCCGCGCTCGTCGACGGCACCGATCTGCCCGGATTGGTCGAGGGTGCGCTGCGCCGGGCCGGTCGCCGCCCGCGCGACGTCACCCTGATGCTCACCGCGGACCTGGTGGACCTGCCCCGGGCCTGCGTGCTGACGGCCGTCTCGGGGCTGCGCTCGCTCGGGTTCCGCTGCGGCTTCGGCACCGCGATGGCCCGGCCGGACCTGATCGTGGAGGCGACCCCGTTCCTGATCCGGTTGGACCCGGTCCTGGTGTCGGGGATCGACGGCGACCAGCGCAACGGGGGGATCGTGGACGGGCTGGCCCGGATCGGGCGCAGCAGCGGCGTGTACGCGATGGCCTCCGGCGTGGCCCGGGGTGAGGAGATCGTGCGCCTGCGCGAGTGCGGGGTACGGCTGGGCAGCGGTGCGTTCTTCGCCGAACCGGACTGGCGGCCCGGCGAGAGGGTGACCCCGGTGCCGGAACCGGCGGCCACCGCCTTGGACGACACCGACGCCGGTCCCAGGGTCACCGAGTTCATGGTGCCTCCGCTGGACTTCGACGCCGAGTCCACGGGCGAGCACGTCCTTGAGGCGTTCACCGGCGACACCGCGCTCAACAGCGTGGTCCTCATCGACCACCGGGAGCGGCCGACGGGTGTCATCGACCGGACCCGGTTCCTGTTGTCGGTGACCGGACGGTACGGGCACGCGCTGCACGCCAAGCGCCCGGCCCTGCGGCTGGCGGAGTCGCCCCGGACGGTGCCCGCGTGGATGTCGGCGATCTCGGCGCTGCGAGTGGCAGGGCGGGACCGCGAGCGGGTCTACGACGACCTGATCGTGACGAACCCGTACGGCCAGTGCGTGGGGGTCGTGCACGTGAGCGACCTCATCCAGTCGCTGTCCCGCCAGTGAACCCGGTGGGAGCGGGGAGCCCGTTCCCCCACCACCGAGCTCCCCACGGCCCCGCCGCCCCTGGACGGCACCGTGGCCGCCACCCCCTGAGGACAGGGGGCGCGGCCACGGCGGGGGTACGCGGATCCGGTGGGGTCAGCGCAGGGGCTCGGGGCCCTTGGTGCCCGAGGGACTGCTGGTCGGGGGTGTGTCGTCCGCCGAGTAGTCGTTGTAGTGCGTGTCCGCCCCGCTCCTGCGCAGTTCCTCCCGCAGCTGGTCGCGGGTCTGCTCGTCGTGCAGGTAGTCCAGCTCGGGACGGCGGGGCAGCAGGCCGTCACCGGAGGAGCGGCCCATCGCACGGCGGCGCAGCCACGGAACGAGGTACTGGCGGGCCCAACGGCGGCCCTCCCTGCGGCGCAGGATGCGGGGCAGCTGCTGGGGCGGGGTCGCCCACGGGTCGGTCCAGGACTCGGGCGGACCCATCGGGTGTCCGAGCAGGTCGGCGACGCGCGCCGCGACGATCTGGTGTCCGGCGCCGTTGGGGTGCAGCCGGTCGTCGCTCCAGGCCCGTGGGTCGTTGAGGGCGTTGAGCGCCCACAGGTCGACGATCTCGGTCCCGGTGCGTTCGGCCACGGCCCGCATGTGCATGCTGAATACCGCGATCCGGCCCCGGTACAGGCGCAGGACGGGGATCCACCCGGTGTCGTGGCCCGCGAGGATCACCACGCGGATGCCCGCGTCGCGCAGCTGGCGCACGCCCCACTCGAACTTCTCGGCCAGCTCGTCGAGGTCGCCGCCGGGGCGGAGGACGTCGTTGCCGCCCGCGAGCACGGTGACCAGGTCGGGTTTCCAGGCGAGGGTCTGTTCGAGCTGTTCACCGAAGATGTGTTTCATCCGACGCCCTCGGACGCCGAGGTTGGCGTAGCGGAAGTCCGGGGAGAGCGTGCCCAGGTGTTCGGCGAGGCGGTCCGCGAACCCCCGGTAGTCGCCGCCGGGGCCGCTGTCGTCCTCCATCCCCTCTGTGATGCTGTCACCGATCGCCACGTAGGACCGGATGAGCTCCGGTCTGTCCGCGGGCGCAGCAGCGGGGGGATTCATCTCAAGGTCTGTCACGTCAACCAATCATCCGGATCGACCGTCCCCGCGCCTGCCATGCGCCGGGGTGCGTGGGAACGGAAGTCTTGGGCGGGTCGCGGTGTGCCGCTGGCCCGAATGTCCGAGCACCGTCGGCCCCGAGGTGAGCCGCGTCGCGGGCACCCGGCCGGGGGGCGCTCGGGCGAGGACAGTGCCCATCCAGCATACCCGCGCCGAACGTCAGCGCGCCGGGCTCACACACGGCCCCGGAGCGCTGAGAGGACAACGCCCGGAGCGCCCGAGAAGAGCCGAAAGTCCGCTATGAGGTAACTCACAGCGCTTGATGGCCTTTCAGGGCGAAACTCCTTTGTCACGGTGATCACACGCCGAGGTCACCTCCGGGTATCGGTGGACCCGGTCACCCTGGGACTACCCATGAGCGCCCGGGGCACGTACGATCTCGGAGAAGTGCTCACGGCACCCCTGTCCCTCGGCCCGCCGTGCCCCCACGCGGAACGACCGAGCCGGTTCAAGATCCGTCCTCCTCCGGGTCAAGGGCGCGTACTGTGGTGCATCGAACCGAAGGCCCGTGCGGTTCCTCCCCAATTCACGTGCAGACACCAGGAGGTCGAGGTCCCCAGCGGATGAACGCCGTCTCTCCGATCTGCCTCGTCGACCTCGCACCCGCCCTGCGGTGGTCGAGATCGCCGGATGTGGCACCCCTGCTCCACCATGACCGTCTCATCGACGGCTGGTGGTACTCGCTGCCCGTCACCCGCGTCCTGGACATCGCCGGCCCTCCCTGGCTCGCCAACGGCCTGGCCCGCCTCGCGGTCGAACACTGGGGGCACATCGCCCTCTCCGAGTTCCTGCCGAGCCTGCGCACCCAGCACGTGGACTGCTCCGACCTCGCCGAACCGGTCCGCGGCGCGGTCTTCGCCACCGCCGGTGACTGGGACCGCCTCATCGCGTCCAGCCCCCAGGAGATGCACGAGTGGCGGCTCTCGGGCTGCGGTGTCCTGGACATCGTGAGCACCGTCGCCTGGCGTGCGCTCCAGCCCTGCTGCGAGCTCCCCGGCGGCCCCACCCCCTCCCCCGCGCTGATGACGGAGGCCGTGCGCACCATCGCGCACTGGCTGCCCGACTCCGCTCCCGAACACGTGCGCAGCGCGCTGGACTACCTGGAGACCGCCACCGGAACCGGTGACGCGCCCAGCGGGGACGGCGACTCCGAGGACCCGGCGAACCCGCCGCAGACCCCGGCCACCCGCGCGATCCGCACCCTGCGCGCCCTACGTGCCCAGCGGGACCAGGAGCAGCCCATCGTCGAACACGTCGAGCAGCGTCCCGCCCCCGTGGTGGAGGCCCCTGCGGCGGTCGGCGGCATGGTCAGCTCGGCCGCGATGATCCCCGGATCGGCACTGAGCGCCGAGGCGGTGAGCAGCGAGGCCGCCGCTCCCACGTCCAGCGGTGTCGGAGACCTGCGTTCGCAGTTCCGCAGCTCGCTCCTGGGCCCCGGACGCACCCTGCGCCGCCCCAGTTTCAGCAGGACCAAGGCGCCCTCACCCGAACGGGTCGAGGAGCCCCCGGCACCCGTCCTGGGCCAGCACCCGCTGGTGGACCAGGTCGAGGAGATGTTCCGTTCCTGGCCCGAGTTGGAGCGGACGGTGGCCGCCGAGCGGCTCTTCGCCACCGACCCCATCAGCATCCGGGTGCTCTCCGAACAGATCTCGGTGGACGTGACCGAGATACGCGGAGCCCAACGCAAGGTGGAGGAGCGCCTCCTGCGCTGGCTGGGCTCCCCCGAGGGCGCCTCCATCACCAGGCACCTGCGCGAACTGTCCGAGCAGCTCGGTTCGGCGACCACCATCGACCGGCTCATCAACGCGCACCCCGACCACCCGGTGGACGTGCCCACGCTGCACACGCCGCTGTGGCGCGTGATCATCACCCTGTTCACGGACCGGCGGATGCACAACGGCTGGCTCATCGCCGACGACCCACACAAGCTGCGGTGGCAGACCCGTGAGCTGCTGGGCGGCGACGCGCCCAACCTGACCGAGGCGAGCATCCGCCTGGGCCGGATCGGCATTCGCCAGCAGGAGCTGCGCGCCTGGCTGCTCAGCACCCCCGGGGTGAGCCTGCGCGACGGCCAGGTGTACGTGGACACCTCCGTCCCCATGGAGGCCCCCGGCGACGGCCACTCCACCGAGGGGTCCGGCGCCACCACCGAGAACGGCCTGCCGATCCGGCGCCGCCCCGACGGCCAGCCGGGTCCCGAGCCCGTCACCCACGCCCCCGAACACGTCCACCACCACAGACCCGCCCACGACCAGGGCGGGTTCGTGCCCGACCTCCCGCCCGTACCGTTGGCCCCGCCACCGGTTGCGCCCGTGGCGCACCCGGCGCACGCCGCCCCGGTCCGCCCCGGCGCGAGCGACCCGGCCGCCTCGGCCCGCTGCTTCCGTGCTCCGGACGGGCGCTGGTGGCACCGCATCGACATCACCGCGGACCACCTCAACGGCGCACCGGTGGCCGTACCCACCGGATACGCCACCCATCTGGGGTTGCAGCCCGGCCGGTTGCTCTGCCTCACCGCTCCCGGCGCCGACCTGCTCGTGCTGGTCTGGCGCGACCAGCCCGCCTTCGACTCCCTTCGCCCGCTGCTGCGCCGCCAGGCCGCCCAGCCGGGTGACCGTATGTTCATCACGGTCTCCGGCGACCGTCTGGACGCACGCAAGCTGCCCGCCGGGGACCTCAGCGGGCACCCTCCGGCCGCGCGTGCGCTGCACCTGATCGGGTACACCGCACCGGCCGCGACGGAGGATGCGCTCAGGATCCTGTCGCGTCGCATCACCGACAACGGCGACGAGTCGCTGGCGGACCCGCAGGCGCTGTTGGAGGCGCTCTCCATGCGCGGGGACGAGGACATCGCCGGGGAGCTGCGCTCGGCCATGTTCGCCACGCACTAGACACCTGGTCACGAGGGGCCGCACCGGACACGTTCCGGTGCGGCCCCTCGTCGTTGGCGCGTGTGAGGGGTTCCGAACCGAAGCCGCAGGATGTAGGTTAGCCTTACCTAATTGATTTGAGGTGGTCCTCCTGCTGTCGTACCCGAACTCCCTCACGCCCTCCCCCGCCGAGCGGGCGCGCTCGGTTCTCTCCCGCCCCAACCCGGCCACGGTCACCAGCGCGGACGTCTCCCTGCACCTGACCGGAGCCGTCTGCCACACCACGTTCCAGGGCGAGGTCACCCTGCTCGTCCCCGACCAGCACCGCGTCCTGGCCGAGATCGGTGAGGGGGTGCTGGAGGCCACCATCGAGTTCACCGACACGGCCCCGGTGGACCTGCGCGACCCGACCCGGTCCCTGCTGTGGATCTGCGGCGAGCTGCGCCTCCCCTCCCCCCGCGAGGCCCGCGACCGCGCGCTCTCCGCCCTGGCCGACGACCCCGACGAACGCCTGCTCGACCTGGGCCACGGCCGCACCCTGATCGTCATGGACCCACACCTGATCATCCACTCCGACCACGACGGCTGCCACCTGCTGCACCCGGAGGAGTTCACGGACGCGGCGGCCGACCCCTTCGGCCGCTGGGAGGGTCCCTGGCTGCGTCACCTGGAGGACGACCACCCCGACGTGCTCTGGGCGCTGGTCAACCACTGCGGAGCCCAGCTCCCGCCGGGACGGCCCCGACCGCTCGGGGTGGACCGGCACGGCCTGCGGCTGCGGCTGGAGGGCCCGGACGGCGACCACGACGTCCGCATCCCCTTCAGAAGACCGGCACGCACACCGCACGACGTCGCACACGAGGTGCAGGAGTTGGCCGGTCTCGACCGGCACCGGTGCTGAACGTGGGCGCCAGCGACCCCGGACACACGAAGGGCCGGAACCCCAGGGGGTCCCGGCCCGCGCTCCGACAGGGTCGGATCAGACGTTGAAGCCCAGCATGCGCAGCTGGTCCCGGCCGTCGTCGGTGATCTTGTCCGGACCCCACGGCGGCATCCAGACCCAGTTGATCTTCACTTCGCGCTCGAACTCGTCCAGGGCGCTGTTGGCCTGGTCCTCGATCACGTCGGTCAGCGGGCACGCCGCACTGGTCAGGGTCATGTCCAGGGTGATCGACTCGTCGTCGTGGTTCACCCCGTAGACCAGACCCAGGTCGACGATGTTCACGCCGAGCTCCGGGTCGATCACGTCCTTGAGCGCCTCTCCGATCTCCTCGGCCAGCGCCTCCTGCTCAGGAGAGAGCGGAGCGGCCTCGGGCTTCTCGGCGGTCTCGGTCTTCGTGGTCTCGTTGTCGCTCATTCAGGCGCCTTCCTTCTCCAAGGACTGCGACACCGCGTCCTTCCAGGCCATCCACCCCAGCAGGGCGCACTTGATCCGAGCCGGGTACTTGGACACGCCGACGAACGCCACGGCGTCCTCCAGCACGTCCTCGTCCGGCTCACCCTTGCCCTTGGACTGCATCAGCTCGGTGAACGCGTCCAGGGTCGTCATCCCCTCGGCCACCGTCCTGCCGATGAGCAGGTCGGTCAGCACCGAGGTGCTGGCCTGGCTGATCGAGCAGCCCATCCCCTCGTAGGAGACGTCGCTGACGACGGCTCTCTCGTCCAGCTCCGAACCGGAGTCAGGGGTCAGCGTCACCCGGAGCGTCACCTCGTCCCCACAGGTGGGGTTGATGTGGTGCGCCTCGGCGTTGTACGGATCGCGCAGCCCTTTGTGGTGCGGGTTCCGGTAGTGGTCCAGGATGATTTCCTGGTACATCGCGTCCAACTGCATGGTCAGGCAGAATCCTCGTACTAGTCCCGGGTCCCGAAGAACCTCTGGGCGGCCCGGATGGCCTCCACCAGCGCGTCCACGTCCTCCAACGTGTTGTAGAGGTAGAAGGACGCGCGTGTGGTCGCGACGATACCGAGCTTGCGGTGCAGTGGCCAGGCACAGTGGTGACCGACCCGGACCTCGACGCCCCTGTCGTCCAGCACCTGCCCGAGGTCGTGCGGGTGGATGTCGTCCACGACGAACGACACCGCGCCGCCCCGGTCGACCGCCTCGGTCGGGCCCACGATCCGCACGCCCTCGACCGCGCCGACCTGCTTGAGCGCGTACTCGGTGAGCTCGTGCTCGTGCGCGGCGACCCGGTCCATGCCCACCTCGGAGAGGTAGTCACAGGCCGCGGCCAGGCCGACGGCCTGCGGGGCCATCGGCACACCGGCCTCGAAGCGCTGCGGCGGGTCCGCCCAGGTCGAGTGGCTCATGTGCACGACGCCGATCATCGAACCACCGCTGATGAAGGGCGGCATGGCGGCGAGCAGCTCCCGGCGTCCCCAGAGCACGCCGATCCCGTTGGGACCGAGCATCTTGTGCCCCGAGAAGGCCAGGAAGTCCACGTCGAGTTCACGGACGTCCACCGGCATGTGCGGCACCGACTGGCAGGCGTCCAGCAGCACCAGCGCGCCGACCTCCCGGGCCCGCGCGGTGATCGTGGCCACCGGGTTCACGGTCCCGAGCACGTTGGACTGGTGCGCGAACGCCACCAGCTTCGTGCGCTCGTTGACCAGTTCGGCCAGGTCCGACAGGTCCAGCCGGCCCTCGTCGGTCACCGGGAACCAGCGCAGCGTCGCGCCGGTGCGCTGGCAGAGCTGCTGCCAGGGCACCAGGTTGGCGTGGTGCTCCATCTCGGTCACGACGATCTCGTCGCCGGGACCGACCTGGAAGCGGCGCAGGCCCTCCTCGGCCGTGGCCGCGTTGCTCATCGCGTACGCGACCAGGTTCACCGCCTCGGTGGCGTTCTTGGTGAACACCACCTCGTCGGAGTCGGCGCCGACGAACCTGGCGATCGTCTCCCGCGCCGACTCGTAGGCGTCGGTGGCCTCCTCCGCGAGCTGGTGCGCCCCACGGTGCACCGCCGCGTTGTGGCGTTCGTAGAACCCGCGCTCGGCGTCCAGCACCTGGCGCGGTTTCTGCGAGGTCGCCCCGGAGTCGAGGTACACCAGCGGGCGCTCGTCACGGACGGTCCGGGAGAGGATCGGGAAGTCCTCGCGGATCGCCTTCGTGTCGAGCGGAGCCGTGTCGGGCTGACCGGGCTCGCGGAGGGTCATGGTTACGCGCCCGCCTTCACGAACCGCTCGTAGCCCTCGGACTCGAGGACGTCGGCGAGCTCCGAACCGCCGGACTCGGCGATGCGGCCGCCGGAGAAGACGTGCACGAAGTCGGGCTGCACGTACTTCAGGATGCGGGTGTAGTGGGTGATGAGCATGACGCCGAGGTCGTTGCTCTCCTGGGCGCGGTTGATGCCCTCGGAGACGATCTTGAGCGCGTCGACGTCCAGGCCGGAGTCGGTCTCGTCCAGGATGGCGACCTTGGGCTTGAGCAGCTCCAGCTGGAGGATCTCGTGGCGCTTCTTCTCACCGCCGGAGAAGCCCTCGTTCACGCCGCGGGCGGCGAAGGACGAGTCGATGGACAGGTCCTTCATCGCGCCCTGGAGCTCCTTGGAGAACTGGCGGAGCTTGGGCGCCTCGCCGCGCACAGCGCTGACGGAGCTGCGCAGGAAGTTGGACATGGACACGCCCGGGACCTCGACCGGGTACTGCATGGCGAGGAAGACGCCGGCGCGGGCCCGCTCGTCCACCTCCATCTCGAGGATGTTCTCGCCGTCGAGGAGGACCTCGCCCTCGGTGATCTCGTAGCGCGGGTGGCCCGCGATCGCGTAGGCGAGAGTGGACTTGCCGGAGCCGTTGGGGCCCATGATGGCGTGGGTCTCACCGGAGTTGATGGTGAGGTCAACGCCCTTGAGGATCTCCTGCCGCTCGTCCTCGTTGATGAGGACGTCGGCGCGCAGACCGCGGATTTCGAACTTCGTCATTTCAGGCCTCAGGAATTCTTGTCATCCAGCGACACGAGCACGTCGTCGCCGTCGATCTTCACGTCGTAGGTGGGGACCGGCTGGGTCGCGGGCGGGTTGACCGGCGCCCCCGAGCGCAGGTCGAAGCACGAGCCGTGGAGCCAGCACTCGATGGTGCCGTCCTCGACCTCGCCCTCCGAGAGGCGGACCTCCGCGTGCGAGCACACGTCCCGCAGCGCGTAGAGCTGGCCCTCGGTGCGCACCAGCGCGATGGGGGTCTCGTCGTCGGTCTCGATCCCCAGGACACCTTCCTCGGGGATCTCGTCGAGTTCGGCGACCTTGACCCAACCGCCCTGCTCACTCATGCGCGGAAAGCTTTCGCTCGACCTTCTCCATGACGTGGTCGCGCAGGTCCTGGTCGTCGATGCGGTTGACGATGTCCAGGAAGTAGCCGCGGATGATGAGGCGACGGGCCTCCTCCTCCGGGATACCGCGAGAACGCAGGTAGAAGAGGTGGATGTCGTCGAGCCGCCCGCTGGCGCTGGCGTGTCCGGCGCCCGCGACCTCACCGGTGAAGATCTCCAGGTTGGGCACGGAGTCCACACGGGTGTCGTCGGTGAGCTGGAGGTTCCGGTTGTTCTCGTAGGAGTCCGTACCGGTGGTCCCCTCGCCGATGATCACGTCACCGATCCAGACCGCGTGGGCGTCCTTGCCGTTCAGCGCGCCCTTGTAGTCCACCCGCGAGCGGGTGTTGGACACGTTGTGGTCGATCAGCGAGCGGTGCTCGTGGTGCTGACCGTCACCGGCGAAGTAGAGCCCGTAGAGCTCGGCGTTGCCGCCCCGGTCGTCGTAGGACACGCGCGGCGACAGGCGGACCACGTCACCGCCGAGGGTGATCACGATCGACCGGAGGCTGGCGTCCTTGCCGACCCGGGCGTTGTGCTGGCTGACCTCGACGGCGTCGTCGTCCCACTCCTGGAGGGAGATCAGCGTGAGCTTGGCGCCCTCGCCGACGTGGACGTCGAGGCTGCCCGCGCGGACACCGGTACCGGTGTTCGTGATGATCACGGTGGCCTCGGCCAGCGGCTTGACGTCGATGAGCAGCTGCTCGAAGGCGGTGCCGCCCAGGCCCTTGCGGTCGATGGTGATCGCCTTGTCGGCGGCCAGCGCCTGCGGCACGGTGACGACCGTGGCCTTCTCGAACGACGTGTAGGCCTGCGCGATCACGCGGTTGACGGGCAGGCCCGCCTTGCCCAGCCGCTCGTCGTCACGGCCGACCGTCTCGACGGTGACGCCCTCGGGGGCGTCCACGGAGACCTCGTCGGTGCCGTCGGCGACACCCTTCCAGTCGTGCAGACCCTTGAGGCGGCGCAGCGGCGTGAACCGCCACTCCTCCTCACGCCCGTTCGGAACGGGGAAGGCGTCCACGTCCTTGGAGCCGTGCGTGTCGAGCTTGGAGACAGGGATCTGCCCCAGCCCGTGGCTGTGCGCCTTGGGCTCTGTGTTCGCGGTCGTCAACTTATCCCACCGATCCTTCCATCTGGAGCTCGATCAGACGGTTGAGCTCCAGTGCGTACTCCATCGGGAGCTCCCGTGCGATGGGCTCCACGAAACCTCGGACGACCATGGCCATGGCCTCCTCCTCGCCCATCCCCCGACTCATCAGGTAGAAGAGCTGGTCCTCGCTGACCTTGGAGACGGTGGCCTCGTGCGCGAGCTCGGTGTCGTCCTCGCGCAGGTCGTTGTAGGGGTAGGTGTCGGAGCGGCTAATGGTGTCGATCAGCAGCGCGTCACACTCCACCGAGGACTTGGCGAGGTGGGCGCCCTCCTGGACCTGGATCAGCCCGCGGTAGGAGGAGCGGCCGCCGCCGCGCGCCACCGACTTGGAGACGACCTTCGAGGACGTGTTGGGCGCGCAGTGCACCATCTTGGCGCCGGTGTCCTGGTGCTGGCCCTCGCCCGCGAAGGCGATCGAGAGGGTCTCACCCTTGGCGTGCTCGCCCATCAGGTAGACGGCCGGGTACTTCATGGTGACCTGGGAGCCGATGTTGCCGTCGACCCACTCCATGGTCGCGCCCTCTTCGGCGATGGCGCGCTTGGTGACCAGGTTGAAGACGTTGTTCGACCAGTTCTGGATGGTCGTGTAACGGCACCGGGCGTTCTTCTTGACGATGATCTCGACGACCGCGGAGTGCAGCGAGTCCGACTTGTAGATCGGCGCGGTGCAGCCCTCGACGTAGTGGACGTAGGCGCCCTCGTCGACGATGATCAGCGTCCGCTCGAACTGGCCCATGTTCTCGGTGTTGATCCGGAAGTAGGCCTGGAGCGGGATCTCCACGTGCACGTTCTTGGGCACGTAGATGAACGACCCGCCGCTCCACACGGCGGTGTTCAGCGCGGAGAACTTGTTGTCACCGGCCGGGATGACGGAGCCGAAGTACTCCTCGAAGATCTCCGGGTGCTCCTTGAGGGCGGTGTCGGTGTCCAGGAAGATGACACCCTGCTCCTCCAGGTCCTCGCGGATCTGGTGGTAGACGACCTCGGACTCGTACTGGGCGGCGACACCGGCGACCAGGCGCTGCTTCTCCGCCTCGGGGATGCCCAGCCTGTCGTACGTGTTCTTGATGTCCTCGGGCAGGTCCTCCCAGGAGGTGGCCTGCTTCTCCGTGGACCGCACGAAGTACTTGATGTTGTCGAAGTCGATCTTGGACAGGTCCGCGCCCCAGTCGGGCATGGGCTTCTTGTCGAAGAGCTTCAGCGACTTGAGGCGGAGCTTGGTCATCCACTCCGGCTCGCTCTTCTTGTCCGAGATGTCCCGGACGACCTCTTCGTTCAGGCCACGACGGGCCGAGGCTCCGGCGACGTCGGAGTCGGCCCAGCCGTACTCATATGTTCCGAGCCCTTCGAGCTCGGGATGCGCGACAGAAGTCATGCGCGGACTCCTCCTGGACTCAGACGTCCTTCTGGTGAACTGAGCCGCCCGCCCGCTGGCGGATGGCCTTCTTGGACGCGGGGGTGCCGTCCTCCCCGCTCGCCCCGTCTCCCCGTGGGGTGACGTGCGTGGTGCACACACCGTCGCCGTGGGCGATGGTGGCCAACCTGCGCACCGGGGTGCCCAGAAGCCGCGCGAAGGCCTCGATCTCGGCCTCACAGAGCTGCGGGAACTCGGCGGCCACGTGCGCGACGGGGCAGTGGTGTTGGCACAGTTGGTCGCCGCCACCCGGCGCGGGCGCCTGGCCCGAGGTGGCGGCGTAGCCGTCGTTGGAGAGCGCCTCCGCCAGCAGCCGGACCCTCTGTTCCTGGGGTACGGCGTCCAGCAGGGGCTTGTATCGCTGCTCCAGGTCGGCGACCTGACTCCGGGCGAACTCGCCGACCGCCTCGGGACCGGAGGTCCGCGCCAGGAAGCGCAGGGCGTTGGAGGCGAGATCGTCATAGGCGTGGACGAAGGCGTCACGCCCGGCCTCGGTGATGGCGAAGACGCGGGCGGGACGACCCCGCCGGCGTCGGCCGTGCGTGGGCCGTGCGTCGCGGGCCTCGACCATGCCCTCGACGGTCAGGTTGTCGAGGTGGCGGCGGATGGCCGCCGGGGTGAGTCCGAGCCGTTCCCCCAGTGCGGAGGCGGTGATCGGACCCTTTTCCAGGATGAGCCGGGCGACGCGGGCACGGGTCCCGTGATCGGGACCGCTCAGAGGTCGGGGCGCACCGGGCGTACCGGACAGGTCCGACACAGTGTCCCCCTCCCGCTCGTCGTTCGGCTCTCGGTTTTAGACAACATCAGTGTGGCCTAAATAAGTCCACCTAGGCAAACCCGCCTCGATGCGCTTGATCACGAAGGTCAGGCTTGCCTAATCTGGGAGTTCACGCGGAAGTGACGCACGGACCCCCTTTTCACAGGCTTCGAAGCCGATCCGATTTCCCAATGGGTGAGATCGCGGTATCACCATCCGACCAACCGGGTGGCCGGAAGGTCGGCGAGTCCTGGCGGGAGCCGCGGTTCGAGCTCCGACCGGTCTCCGGCAGCGCCCACGCCACTCAGGCACAACCAGGGGCCATGCGCCATTCTTCCACCACCCGCACCAAAAACACCGCCGTGTTCTGGTTGTCCGAAGTGGGACGTTCGGTCCGCGCCCGAACGCGGCCAGCCCTCCGAAAGGCGGGGTGGTGAAGCGCGGAGCACGGGCGCACGTAAACTCAGGCCCCATGGACACAGCCGCCGTCGAGGTCGTCGACCTGGTGAAGCGCTACGGCGCCACCACGGCCGTCACCGGCCTCACGTTCACCGCCCGCCGCGGCGCGGTGACCGCCCTGCTCGGCCCCAACGGCGCGGGCAAGACCAGCACCATCGAGATCTGCGAGGGATTCCGCCACGCGGACGGCGGGAAGGTGCGGGTCCTGGGGCTCGACCCCGTCGCCGACGCCACCGAGCTCAAACCCCGCGTGGGCGTGATGCCCCAGTCCGGCGGGGTGCCCACCGGCGCCCGTGCCGCCGAGTGGCTGCGGCTCATGGCCTCCTTCCACGCCAGACCGATCGACCCCGACCTCCTCCTGGAGCGCCTGGGTCTGACCTCCGTCTCCAGCACCCCCTTCCGCCGTCTGTCCGGCGGCCAGCAGCAGCGGCTCTCGCTGGCCTGCGCGGTGATCGGCCGCCCGGAACTGGTCTTCCTGGACGAGCCCACCGCCGGGCTGGACCCGCAGGCGCGCATGGCCACCTGGGACCTGGTCTCGGCACTGCGCGAGGCCGGCGTGGCCGTGATCCTGACCACCCACTACATGGAGGAGGCCGAGCGGCTCGCCGACCACGTGGTGATCATCGACCGGGGCGCGGTGGTGACCGAGGGCACCCCCGCCGAACTCACCCAGGGACGGCGCGAGGTCCGCTTCTCCACCCCCTCACCGGTGGACGCCGGGGCCCTGGAGGCGGCCCTGCCCGCCGGGGGCCGGGTGAGCGCCACCCAGTCCGGGGGGCGGAACGAGTACTCCGTGGCCACCGACGACCCCGACGACCTCGGCCCGGAGTTCCTGGCCGCGGTCACCGCCTGGTGCGCCTCGACCGGTGTCCTGGCGGAGGACCTGCGCGTACGGCGGCGTACCCTCGAAGACGTCTTCCTCGAAACCACAGGCCGGGAACTGCGCGACTGATGACCGAGCACACCTCAGGGACGGCCGCGTCGGCCGTCACCGACGCCCCGAAGCCCGCCCTCGACGCAAGCCTGTTCACCCCGGCGCCCGGCGCCGCCCCGATGTGGCGGATGGTCGCGGCCCAGGCCGGAATGGAACTGCGGGTCATGCTGCGCCACGGCGAGCAGTTCCTGCTGACGATGGTCATCCCCGTGCTGCTGTTGGTGGGGTTCAGCCTGGTCGACGTCCTCGACGTGGGCGAGGGCGCGCGCGTGGACGCGCTGACCCCCGGGGTCCTGGCCCTGGCGGTCATGTCCACCTCCTTCACCGGCCTGGCCATCGGGACCGGGTTCGAGCGGCGCTACGGAGTACTCAAGCGCCTGGGCGCCACACCGCTGTCCCGCTTCGGGCTGCTCGCGGCCAAGACGCTGGCGGTCCTGGGCGTGCAGGCCATCCAGATCACCGTGTTGTGCGTGGTGGCCCTGTTCCTTGGCTGGTCCCCCTCCCTGGAACCGGTGGGTGTGCTGGCCGTGCTCGCGCTGCTCCTGCTAGCCACGGCGGCGTTCAGTTCCCTGGCACTGCTGATGGCGGGCACGCTGCGCGCCGAGGCCACCCTGGCCGGGGCCAACCTGGTGTACGTGCTGATGCTGGGCCTGGGCGGGGTCCTGTTCCCCACGAGCAGCTTCCCCGGTCCGATGGAGCAGGCCGTGTCGGTCCTGCCGATCACCGCGCTCGGCTCGGGCCTGCGCGCCGTGCTGACCGACGGGTCCCTTCCCGGCCTGGGCGCCTTCGCGGTGCTGGTCGTGTGGACGGCCGTCGCCGGTTTCCTGGCCTCCCGCCTGTTCCGCTGGGAGTAGCGCCGCCGTTCCGGTCCGGCCTCCGTCACTGAGGGTCCGCGCCCTAGGGTGTCGGTCATGACCATCGACATCGACGCGGTGACCACGATCCTCCGCGAGACCGCCGAATCGACGATCCTGCCGCGCTTCGGTGCGCTGTCCGAGGACGAGGTGTCGGAGAAGTCGCCCGGTGAGATCGTCACCGTGGCCGACCGCGAGGCCGAGGAGCTGATCGGCCGCAGACTCCGTGAGCTGCTCGACGCGCCGGTGGTGGGTGAGGAGGCCACGGCCGCCGACCCCGGGCTGGTCAGTGTCCTGGGCAGGGAGCCCACCGCCTGGGTGGTCGACCCCGTGGACGGCACCCGCAACTTCGCCGCCGGTGACCGCCGGTTCGCCGTCATGGCGGCACTGGTCCGTGGGGGCCGGACGGTGGCCTCGTGGATCCTGAGACCCACCGAGGGCACCGTGCACGTGGCCGAACTCGGTTCGGGGACCTGGCGCGACGGTGTGCGGGTGCACCGCGCTCCGGCCCCCGCGGACCCGGCTGAGCTGCGGGGTATGACCCAGCGCCGGTTCCTGTCTCCCCGGGAACGCGACCGCGTGCACGCCGCGGTCCCGGGGTTCGCTCTGCTCGACGGCGGCTCCGGTTGCGTGGGAGTGGACTACCCGCGGCTCCTGGCGGGCGAGCTGGACTTCATGCTGTTCGCCGATCCCACGCCCTGGGACCACGCGCCCGGTGGCCTGCTGCTCACCGAGGCGGGCGGGGTGAGTCTCCGACCGGAGGGCACCCCCTACCGCCCCGACGAGGAGGGGCGGCTCCTGCTCACCGCCGCCGACGAGACGACGTGGCGGACGACGCGGTCGCTTCTGTTGGGCGCTTGAGCCGCGTCCTGCCCGTGAACCCGGCGGCCAACAGCACGGCGCCCGACACCACCACGAGCACCGCTCCGACCAGCGGATAGCCCGCGCCGGGCGGTGCGACGGTGAGGAACAGGCCCACGCTCGCCGCTCCCACCGACGAACCCGCGTTGTGGGCGGTGTTCACCCAGTTTCCGGCACGGGTCCGGTACCCGGCCGTCACCGACTCGTCGGCGAGCAGGTAGGCGGTGGTGATGATCGGCGCGCCGCACACACCGATCACGAACAGCAGCGCCGCCAGTGCCGGGACGCCCGGGACCAGCGCGGCCGCGGCCACACCGCCGCCCAGGGCCAGGCCGAGCAGGGCCAGCCGGGTCCTGGCGCCCGCGCGCCAGGACAGGGCCCCGTAGGCCAGTCCGCCCAGGGCGCTGCCCGCGGCCTGGGCGGACTTCACCAGGACCACCGCCCCGACCGCCCCCCGCTGTTCGGCGAAGGCGACGTTGAGCAGGGCGGCCGAGCCCAGGATCAGGCCCGTAGCGGCCGAGACCGCGACGGCGGAGAGGAAACCCCCGCGGGCGGTGAGGTGCCGAGTGTCCGGCGCTGTTCGATCGGGTTCGGTCCGCTCCTGCGCCGTGGGCCGGACAGTGGGCGCGGGACGGCGGGTGTGCAGGGAGCGGGCGGCAGGTGAGGTCAGCAGGCCCGCGGTCCCGACCACGATCAGGGAGGCCCCGAGCGCCAACCCGGCCGAGGGCGGACCGACCAGCATCAGGGCTCCCAGGAGCAGCGGTCCGGTGAAGAAGATCAGCTCCTCGGCGACGGTGTCGAGGCTGTAGGCCCGCTGGAGCAGACCCCTGTCGGGGACCAGGTGGCTCCACAGGGTGCGGGTGACCGGGCCGAGCGGCGGGGCGCAGGCTCCCGCGACCGAGGTCAGGGCGGCCAGGAGACCGAGGTGTCCGCCGGGGTTCCAGGAGACCGCGGTCAGGCCCAGCAGGGCCAGCCCGTGGAGTCCGGCCATCGGGGGCAGGGTGAGGAGTGGCCCGTGCCGGTCGATGAGCGAGGCCCGCAGGGGCGACAGGACGGTGGCGGTGAGTCCGAACAGGCCGGCTGTCAGTCCGACGTCGGCGTAGGACCCGGTGGTGTGGACCACGGACAGGACCAGGGCGAGCGAGACCAGCCCGTAGGACAGACGGCCCAGGAGGGCGGGAACGAGGAAGCGGGGGACCCCCGTGACGCGCAGGACGGCACGGTAGGTCGGCGCCCGGTGGGGCGGGGTCATGGGTGTTCTCCGTCAGGGACGGGCGGCGCGCGGGGGCGCCGCGAACGTGCGTGGACGCCGAGGGACCACGGGACCGGGCCGTGGTCGGGGCGTCGAATCACGCACGGGGGGAGAACATGCGCACGAGGCTAGCAGGGGGACGCCTGTCGTCAACCCCCGCTGAGTCATCCGGGTCAGCCCTCGACCGGGAGCAGGCGCCACTTCTGGTGGGGGTGGCCACCGTCCTCGCCCTGGGCGACCAGCGTGCCGTTGTCGGGTGCGCCACCCTGGCCCTCCAGCGCCTGACCGGTGGCACGGTTGAGCAGGCGGACCTCGCCGTCACCGCTCTCGACCACCCGCCACTGCTGGTTGTCCCCTCCGGTCCGCGAGAGCAGGGCCGAGCCAGGCTGGGCCGCCTCGTCAGTGGGGATCTCCAGCAGCTTGCCGCTGCCCACGCCGACGATCTCGTAGAAGTCGTCCTCCACGTGCACGAACCGCCACTGCTGGTGGGCCTGGTCGTGGCGGTCCCACAGGTGTACCGGGGCACCGTTCTCGTCGGAGCCTCCCGCCACATCCATGACGCGGTCCCCGTGGACGCTCTGGAGGGCGTAGACGAGTTCGGGGTCGAGGCCCGCCGGGTGGGTGACCTCCTCCTCTTCTTCCTCATCCTCCTCGGGTTCGGCCTGCTCCTCCGGGCCGCCCGTGGGTTCGACGAGGATGCCGGAGACCACGGACATCTCCTCGGGTGTGTCGCTCTCGGCGACGAACATCCCCGCGACGTAGCCTCCGAGCGCGACCGCCAGGACCAGGGCCGAGGCACCGGCGACGATCGGCCACCGGGGTACGTACGACACCTGGTCTTCGACTCGCTGGGCACTGCGTCGGGAGGACATGGCGGGGAACTCTCCTGCGGGAACGGGGCCGCCCGTGATCTCCACGGGCTCGGACCATTTCACACCACTGGGACCCCCGGCGCACGTTCGGGCCGCCTGTGAGCATCCATCCCGTTTCTTCCCGGTTCATGGTGTAACGCCTCGATAGGGTGACCGACCATGGAAGCCATCGGAGTCCCCTGGTTCATCGTGGTCCGCTACCTGGGGCCGCCCCTCTTCCTTCTCGTGGTGGGCGGAGCGCTCCTCGTGTGGCGTCGGCCCGCGCGGGCCTGGATGGTCTGGGCGGCGCTCGCGGTGAACCTGGTGGCGGCCGCGCTTCCCTTCCTGTGGATCGGGGTCCAGATCCTCACCGGGGAGGGCGATCTCACGGTCGTCGGGCTGGTGATGACGTTGCTGCAACCGGGCACGGTGATCGTGGCCTGGCTGCTCCTCCTGCTGGCCCTGGTGACCCAGCCCGGGCTCGGGACCACCGTCCCCGGTGTTCCCGGGAGCGAGGGGGCCCATGAGACGGAGAGGGTCACGCAAAACGTAGGATGACTCAACATGAGTTCTCGGAGCGGCTCGACGAGCCCCCTCTCCCCCGGCGCCGCCCTGGGGTCCCTGCCCCCGGTCTGGCTGGTCATGATCAGCATCGTCTCGGTGCAGACCGGGGCGGGCGTGGCCAAGAACCTGTTCGAGGTCCTTCCTCCGGCCGCCGTGGTGTGGCTGCGCCTGCTCACCTCCGCCGTGATCCTGGGCCTGCTGGTCCGGCCCGCGTTGAGGGCGCGCAGCCGCACCGACTGGATGGTGGTGATCGGCTACGGCGTGGCCCTGGCCTCGATGAACTACTTCATCTACCAGGCCTTCGCGCGCATTCCGCTGGGCATCGCGGTGACCATCGAGTACCTCGGTCCGCTGGCCATCGCCATCCTGGGCTCACGCCGCCGGGTGGACCTGCTGTGGGCGGGCCTGGCCGGGCTGGGTGTGGCCGCGCTGGGGATCGAGTTCCGTGAGCTCGATCCGGTGGGCGTGCTGTTCGCCGTGCTGGCCGCCACCGCGTGGGCGGGCTACATCCTCCTGAGCGCCGCCACGGGGCAGCGTTTCAGCGGCGCGTCGGGGCTGGCCATCGCCAGTGTGGTGGGCGTGTTGGTGCTGGCACCGGCCGGGATCGCCGAGGGCGGCGCGGCCCTGCTCGACTGGCGTCTGCTCCTGTTCGGCCTGGCCGTGGGCGTGCTCTCCTCCGTGGTGCCCTACACGCTGGAGCTGAACGCGCTGCGACGCATGCCGCCGAGGGTCTTCGGAGTGCTCATGAGCCTCCAGCCCGCGGCCGCCGCCATGGTGGGGCTGGTGCTGCTGGGTGAGTTGCTGACCGTGTGGCAGTGGTTGGCGGTGGGCTGTGTGATCGCCGCGAGCGCGGGCGCGACTCGGACCTCGGCCGACCGCGATGAGCAAAAACACACCGAGCGTGACCACACCAACACGGATACGAGTGGGGACAACTAGAGGCCAAGGCGGAAGGCCCTCGTCCATTGGACGGAAGATCACCGCCACTGATCAGGCAAACCTCGTTCCGTCGGTGTTTCCGACGAGTCGGCACCGGCAACCCTTGCCTCTGGGACGGCGGGCCTCCGGGACAGCCGACCCAATTCCTGAGCACTCGCACTTAAAAGGGGAAACCCATGCGCATCGCCGCCAAGCTCGCCCTGACCGCTTTCTTTTCCGCCAGCCTGCTCGGGCTGGGTGCCGGGGCCGCTTCCGCGGAGTCTTCGTCGGTCTACCACCAGTGCGTCCAGGAGCAGCAGACCCTCGGTCTGCTGAACCTCGACCTGAACCTGCTGAACCAGTGCATCGCGCAGAACAGCAACAACAAGTAGCGGATCGACTGGTCTGACCCACGATCCTGACGGCGGGGGCCCCGGAGAGTACTCCGGGGCCCCCGTGCGTGCGCGCGGCCCGTCGCGCGGGCACGGCCGATCCGAGGGGTGCCCCGGGATGTTCCGCGCTCGCGGCCACCAGGCTCCCTCTCACCGAGCCGACGAAGCGCGGACAGCCAACTCCGGGTGGGCCCCGCTGCGGCGCCCCGCGCCGTGCGTAGCGGCGCAGCAGGAGGGACGGCCGCTCGCGTCGATGGCGGCTCCGCAACCGCCGCCGAAAGCGTCCACGAAGCAGCCCCTAGGGACGGACCGCCCGGCCGACCGGCTCCCGTGGCGGGGTCTGAGAGCGGTGGGAGCGTCCCAGTTCGGTTCCCAGACCGAAGTAGTGCCGGAAGTTGTAGACCAGCGGATTCCAGCGGTCGGGATCGATGTGCTGGGTTCCGGGCACCACGATTCCCACGCGTTCACCTGCGGATGGATCGTTCGCACGGGAACACCCCGCGCCGTCGAGGTGACCCCGGAGGGCATGGAGGCGTTCGGGTCGTTGCTCGGCGCCCGGGCCGACGAGCTGCGCGTTCCCTGAGGCCCCCGGCCACACGAACCGGTGGGCCGGGCCGGTTCCGGGCCGCTCGGCGCCCGGCCGGTGACCCGTGGGCCTCGCGGGCCCGGAGGGTTCCCCGGCCTGTCCTGCTCCGCGACCGGCCCGTTCGATCCCGGGTGCCTGGCACACACACTCGAACACGAACCGTGGGAACACGGTTTCGGCGCACCGGGTTTGCGCAGGCCAACGCACAAGTGGAGGGCGCATTCGTTCCCTCGGAAGGATGTACTACAGTCTGTCGTATGTTTGCATCCCCGGCCTCCGCGACGACGGCCCTCAACACGATCACCCCGCTCGCGGCGGACGCGATGGACGACATCATCCTGCTCGGATTCCCCCTCTGGGGCTGGCAGATCGCCGTGGCCGCCGCGGGCGTCCTGGCACTGATCCTCCTGGCCCGGACCATCTGGAACCCCACCCAGAAGTCGCTGCGGGCCTGGGCGCTGGGCAACATCGCCGTCAACGCCGGGATCGCCGTCACCGGCGCGACCGTGCGGGTCACCTCCTCGGGCCTGGGATGTTCCGAGTGGCCCCGGTGCACGCCAGAGAGCTTCGTGCCGATCGACACCGGTCACGCCGCCCTCAACGCGGCCATCGAGTTCGGCAACCGGACCCTGACCTTCGTGGTGCTCGCGGTCGCCGTGATCACCCTCATCGCGGTGCTGCGCATGACCCCGCGCCGCCGCGACCTCGTCCTGCTGGCCGCGATCATCCCGTTCGGTGTCCTGGGACAGGGCGTGGTCGGCGGCATCACCGTCTGGACCGACCTGCACCCGGCCTCGGTGGCCACCCACTTCCTGCTGTCCATGGTGATGGTCTTCGTCACGGTGGCGCTCTACGTGCGCTGCCAGGAACCCGAGGGCAGGCCCCAGCTGGCCGTGGGACCGATGCTGCACGCGGTGAGCATCGGCCTGGTGGTGGTCGGTTTCCTGCTGTTGATCGCCGGAACCGTGGTCACCGGCACCGGTCCGCACGGCGGCGACGCCGCAGCCCCGCGCTGGGAGCTGGACCTGCCCACCGTCACCCGGGTGCACTCGGCCCTGGGCTGGCTCGCCCTGTTGGGAAGCATCCTGGCCACCGCGATCGCCTTCCGCGGCGGTGCCTCCCGCATCGCGCGGACGAGCAGCGTGAGTCTGCTGGTGATCGTGGTGCTCCAGGGAGTCCTGGGTTACGTCCAGTACTCCCTGGAGCTGCCCGAGGCCCTGGTGGTCCTGCATGTGCTGGGCTCCGCGCTCACCTGGGTCGCGATCTCCCGCCTGTACTTCGCCACCACCCGCCTGGTCCCTCCGGGTGAGGAGGTCAGCGGGGAGGCTGACCGTGCCGGGGAACGTAGTTCTGCTGGCTCGGCGGCTGCTGGACAGTAGGCTGTTCGGCCCGGGCCTGGGCAATGACGTGCGCGAAGTCGGCCCGGCGCAGGAAGCCGGAGTCCGTGGGGTTCTCCGCCCAGCCGGGCGTCACCGGCTGGGGGACGCGCCCCAGGAACGTGTCGCGGGCCACGTGCATCAACGCCAGGAACGAGTCCCGGTTGACCTTCCAGTCGTCCCGGGGCAGGCCCGCGTCGAGCTTCTGGTGCAGCAGGGCGAGCTCGGTGGCGGCCAGCTGGTAGTCCTTCATCGCCGAGCGGCCCCGGGCCCCCGCGTTGCGGGTGGCCCACTCTCGCGCGCGACGCCTGCCCGTCATCGAGCTGAGCATCGTGATGTCGGCCGGGGTGACCAGCCCCGTGGAGATGTAGGGCGGCAGGTAGCGGTCGATCGCCGCCACCTGGCCGCGCCGATCGTGGGCGGCGATCGCGAGGATGCCGAGCAGGAACACGAAGAGCACCAGGTAGGCCACGCCCAGGCCGGTCCAGCCGAAGTAGGTCGAACCGTTCCACATGCCGTGCAGCAGCACGGCCGCCACCCATCCCCCGATCGGCGCCAGGAACCGCAACCGGCCGGTGCGCATCGCCGCGTAGGCCACGCCCAACCCGATCATCGCGGTGTAGACGGGGTGACCGAACGGAGCGATGAGGCCCCGGATGGCGAAGGTGGCGACGAGGGTGCCGTCGAAGAAGGCGCTGAGGAAGTAGAGGATGTTCTCGGTGAAGGCGAACCCCGTGGCCACCATCCCGGCGTAGACCACACCGTCGGTGAAGGTGTCGATCTCGTTGCGGCGCCGCCACAACAGGATGAGCAGGACCATGCCCTTGGCGCTCTCCTCCACCACCGGCGCGACCAGTGACGTGCTCAGGAACTCCGCCACGCCGTCGCCGAACACCGGCTGGGTGAGGTAGGTCAACCCCCAGCTGTTGAGCAGGAACGACGCCACGACCGCGACCCCGGCTCCCCACGCGAACGCGAAGAAGAGCACCCAGCCGGGTTCGGGTTCGAGCCGGTCGAGCATGAGGATGAGCGGCACGAGGATGGTCACCGGGATGATCGCCGCGACCAGGCTGACGAGGAACCCCGTGGCGCCGTCGATCCCCGCCGCCGCTCCCCCGGCCATCGCCAGCAACCACAGGTACGTGAGCATGCCGATCATGCACACCACGCTGACGGTGGTGCCCAGGATGAGGGTCATCGAGTACCGGGAGCGGCGTCCTTGCAGGATCGCCCTGCTGTCGAGTCGGGGCATGGGCACAGATCGTAGCGGGTCAGCGGGCGTTCGGCGGGGTCGGCTCCGCCTCGGCGCCGGTCCCCGGAGGGCGGGGGCCACGACCCGCGCCACGCCCGCGATCTCGTGCCCGGCTGCGGTTGGGTACGAGAGGATCGGAGCGATCGTCAACACGGAAGATGAGGCCACGGCATGGACCCGAACACCACCACCGAGCGCGGGGGAAACCCACCCTGGCTCCTGCTCCTTCGTGTCGCGGTGGGCGCCAGCCTGGCCGCTCTCCTGTGGGAGTTCCTCACGGCGGGACAGTTGATCACGTTCAACATGGCCGCCCTGCCTCTGCACTGGGGCGGCGCCTTCGCGGTGCACGTGGCCAGCGGCGTGCAGTTGCTGGCCGCCGTCCTGGTGTGGCGCGCGGGATCGTCGGCCGGTCCCGCGCATGACCGGCTGGTGGCGCTGGTGAGTCTGCTGGCGTTCGTGCTGGGCTTCCCGCAGGCCGCCCTGGGCACCTACGGGCCGCTCCAGGCGCACGTGCCACTGGCCCTGGTACTCGTGGCCACCGTCGTGTGGTCCGCGGTCCTGGTGTGGCGCCGCAACGGGGGGCGGGGCGTCAGCCGGAGCTGAGACCCCGTCCTCCTGAGACCCTCACAGGGCGTCAGCCCCGGGCGAAGGTGTCGAGCTGGGAGCGCACGGCCGTGGGGTGGGTGGGCGCGGCCCTCCGAAGCCTCGGTACCGCTGTGGCCGTCGGCGGGACGGAGCGGGGGCTCTCGGCGGGCCGACCAGTCGCGGGCCTTGGACCGGGTGGTGGTTGCCGGGGTTGGTGGGAGTGGAGCGCCTCGTGGCGCGGATGCCTCCGAAATCGACCCTGTGGACAACCCGTCCGGCCCGCTTCCGATCGGGGAGACTGGAATCTCCGGGAACCCCGCGGCGGAGGTTCCGGAGTCGGCTGAGGCGGGGAGGTCCGCACAGGTGTCGGTGATCTGGGTGGAGGGGCTGGTGTGCGAGTGGAGGGCGTGGGGCAGGAGGCTCTCCACGGCGGCGCGGGCACGGGTGTCGGCCATCGCCAGAGCCGAGGCCAGGGGTTGCGGGACGACCAGGTTGGTGTCCACCTCACAGAGCTGCCTGGTGGCCGCTTCGAGGAAGCGGGAGCAAGGGGTGGTTGTTGCCATCGGGAAGCTGGAGCGCCCACCCGTGACGGGAAGGTGCGCCCACCCACACGAACGGCGTTCCCCCCCGTGGGAGGAACGCCGTCGTGAAGGACCCCGCGGCCAACGTGCCAGCGGGGCCGGTGTCTAGGAGAGGAAGCGCGCGATGAGCGGGTCGACGGTGACCGCCACGAACAGCAGCGCCAGGTAGGCGTTGGTGAGGTGGAAGAAGTTCATCGTCTTGAGCTGGGCGCCGGTCACGCCCGCCTTGGAGCGGCTGAGCAGGCGGTGGGCCTGCACGACCAGCAGAGCGCCCAGCACCAGGGCGACCACGCCGTAGAACCAGGTGGTCCCGGCGACCGGCCAGAAGATCAGGGAGACGATCACGGTCGCCCAGGTGTAGAGCACCGACTCCAGCAGCACACGGCGGTCGCTGGCGACCACGGGCAGCATGGGGACCTGGGCTGCCGCGTAGTCCTCGCGGTAGCGCATGGCCAGCGTCCAGGTGTGCGGCGGCGTCCAGAAGAACACCACCAGGAAGAGCACGAACGGCGCCCAGTCCAGGCTGTTGGTGACGGCGGCCCAGCCGATCAACACCGGCATGCAGCCCGCGATGCCGCCCCACACGACGTTCTGCGCGGTGCGCCGCTTGAGCAGCATCGTGTAGACGAAGATGTAGAAGGCGATCGCGAAGACCGACAGCACGGCCGAGAGCACGTTCACGAGAACGAGGAAGCCGACGGTGGAGCCGATCGCCAGGATCAGCCCGTAGGTGAGGGCTCCGCGCGGTGTGACCAGGTCCATCGCGCCGGGACGCTGTCGGGTGCGACGCATCTCACGGTCGATGTCGCGGTCGATGTAGCAGTTCATCGCGTTCGCGCTGGCGGCGGACATGGTGCCGAACACCAGGGTGGCGACGGCGGTCCACAGCGGGGGCACGCCCCCGGCGGCGACGAACATCACCGGGATGGTGGTGATGAGGAGGAGCTCGATGACGCGGGGCTTGGAGAGGGCGACGTAGGCACGGGCGTGGTCGCCGAAGGAGGCCTTGCGGGGGGCCTCGGGGTCGGACGCCTCGATGTCGGACTCACCGGTGTGGGGTGCGCGGTTGGTGAGGGCCATCAGATCGGCGCCCTCACGCCCGGAGGCACTCGTGTCCCCTGGGGGGCCGGCTCGGTTTCAGACACGCGGATACCTCGACAACTCTTAGGGAATCGACACTGCTCGCCACGCGGGGTGGATCGGACCGACAAAGCGGCAGGATCAGCGAAAACCCCGTCAACGACAAAGTGTAGTACTTACCTGTCCGGATCGGTGACCAGCCCCCTCCGTACGGATGACCTCCGGCCCTGGCGACCGATCGCTCCGGGCACCGGACCTCCGCTTGGGTGTACAGAAGGGTCGCACAGGCCCCTTGGAGCTTCCAACGTGCCACGCGCCCCGAGCGGCCGCACGGCCGCACCTCACGGCACCTGCGGGCGGACGCGAGGCGGCGCCCACGGGCCCCTACCAGCCAGTAACCAAAGGTGTCGGGAAACGACATCCACGGCCACGGACGATAGGCTCACATACGGCCCTGTTCTCGACCCCGTCACCACGGGGACCGAGCTCCGGACACCGTGACCCAGACGCTGTCGCGCCGACTCCGCGGCCCGAGCCCCACGCCACGGGGCCACGCCGCGCGAGCCGTCGAAGCCGATCCCGCCCTCCCCCGCGATCCGCCGACCCGGTGGGCCGCCGACGGGGTGCCCGGCCTACAGCACGCACACAACCCACACCCGCCCCGGAACCGGGTGCACGGGTGCCGAGAAGGAGCAGACAAGTCCGTGAACGCCCACACCCCGAAGAACCTGGAGTGGTCGGACCTCGACCTCCGCGCCGTCAACACGGTTCGGGCGCTGGCCATGGACGCGGTAGAGAAGTCGGGTAACGGTCACCCCGGCACCGCGATGAGCCTCGCGCCCGCCGCCTACCTCCTCTTCCAGAAGGTGATGCGGCACGACCCCGCAGCGCCCGAGTGGGTGGGCCGGGACCGCTTCGTGCTGTCGATCGGTCACTCCAGCCTCACCCTGTACATCCAGCTCTACCTCGCCGGGTACGGCCTCACCCTCGACGACCTGCGGAACCTGCGCCAGTGGGACAGCCTGACCCCGGGCCACCCCGAGGTCGGTCACACCGCCGGTGTGGAGACCACCACCGGCCCCCTCGGCCAGGGTGTCGGCAACGCCGTCGGCATGGCCATGGCGGCCCGCCGCGAGCGCGGCCTGTTCAACCCCGAGGCCGGTCCGGGCGCCAGCCCCTTCGACCACCACGTCTACGCGTTCTGCTCCGACGGCGACGTCCAGGAGGGCGTGAGCCACGAGGCCAGCGCCCTGGCCGGGACGCAGAACCTGGGCAACCTCGTCATGATCTGGGACGACAACCAGATCTCGATCGAGGACGACACCCGCATCGCGCACAGCGAGGACGTCGTGTCCCGCTACGCCGCCTACGGCTGGCACGTGGAGGAGGTCGACTGGACCGCGACCGGCGAGTACGTCGAGGACATCGACGCCCTCTACCAGGCGATCCTGCGCGGCAAGGCCGAGACCGAGCGTCCCACCTTCATCCGCCTGCGCACCGTCATCGGCTGGCCCGCTCCCAACAAGCAGAACACGGGCGCCATCCACGGCGCGGCGATCGGCGCCGACGAGATCTCCGCCACCAAGGAGATCCTCGGCCTGCCCGACGCCCCGTTCGCGGTAGAGGACTCCGTGATCGAGCACACCCGTGAGGCCCTGGTCCGAGGCCGCGAGGCGCACACCGCGTGGGACGAGGCCCTGGCCGCCTGGCACCGCGGCGCCGGTGAGCACGCCGAGCTTTTCGACCGCCTCCAGTCGGGCAAGCTGCCCGAGGGCTGGGAGGACTCCCTGCCCTCGTTCGAGGCCAGCGAGAAGGGGGTGGCCACCCGCAAGGCCAGCGGTGAGGTGCTCAACGCCATCGCCCCGGTGCTGCCCGAGCTGTGGGGCGGCTCCGCCGACCTCGCCGGGTCCAACAACACCACGCCCAAGGGCGAGCCGTCCTTCCTGCCCTTCGACCGGGCCAGCAGCATGTTCCCGGGCAACCCGTACGGGCGCGTGCTGCACTTCGGTATCCGCGAGCACGGCATGGGCTCGATCCTCAACGGCATCGCCCTGCACGGCCCCACCCGCCCCTACGGCGGCACGTTCCTGGTGTTCAGCGACTACATGCGTCCGGCCGTGCGCCTGGCCGCGCTGATGAAGCTGCCGGTCACCTACGTGTGGACGCACGACTCCATCGGTCTGGGCGAGGACGGCCCCACCCACCAGCCCATCGAGCACCTGTGGGCGCTGCGCGCCATCCCGGGCCTGAACGTGATCCGCCCGGCCGACGCCAACGAGACCGTCGTGGTCTGGCGCGAGGTCATGGCCAACGCCGACGGCCCCTGCGCCCTGGCCCTCACCCGCCAGAACGTGCCCACCCTTGACCGGGACGAGTACGCCTCGGCCGAGGGCGCCGCCCAGGGCGGCTACGTCCTGGCCGAGGCCTCCGGCGGCAGCCCCGAGGCGATCATCATCGCCACCGGCAGCGAGGTGCAGCTGGCTCTGGCCGCCCGCACCGAGCTGGAGGCGGCCGGTACGCCGACCCGCGTGGTCTCCATGCCGTGTGTGGAGTGGTTCGAGGCCCAGAGCCCGGAGTACCGAGAGCAGGTCCTGCCGTCCTCCGTGCGCGCCCGCGCCTCCGTCGAAGCCGGGATCGCCATGGGTTGGCGCTCCTACGTCGGCGACGCCGGCGTCTCGGTGAGCCTCGAGCACTTCGGCGCCTCCGCCCCCTACGAGACGCTCTACGAGAAGTTCGGCATCACCTCCGAGGCGGTCGTCGCGGCGGTCCGCGACAGCCTGGCCAAGGTCGGAAGCTGACGACGCGGGCCGCCGGGAGGCCCCGGCGGCCCGCACTCCGTGTGAATTCCAGGAAGGCGTGAGACCCACATGAGCACCGCTCTGAAGGACCTGGCCGAGGCAGGTCAGTCCGTATGGCTGGACGACATCAGCCGTGACCGACTGCGCACCGGCAACCTGGCCGAACTGCTGTCGACCCGCCACGTCACCGGCGTCACCTCGAACCCGTCCATCTTCGACAAGGCTCTGGCCGAAGGTGACGCCTACGACATCCAGGTGCACGAACTGGGTGTGCGCGGGGTGTCGGTGGACGAGGCGGTCCGGCTGCTGACGGCCTACGACATCCGTTGGGCCGCGGACACCCTGCGCCCCGTGTACGACTCCACCAACCGCTTGGACGGCCGGGTCTCCCTGGAGGTGGACCCGCGGCTGGCGCGCGAGACCGAGCGCACCGTCGCCGAGGCCAAGTCACTGTGGTGGCTGGTCGACCGGCCCAACCTCATGATCAAGATCCCGGCGACCGTCGAGGGCCTGCCCGCCATCACCCAGGCGCTCGGGCACGGCATCAGCGTCAACGTGACCCTGATCTTCTCCCTGGCCCGCTACGGCGCGGTCATGGAGGCGTTCCTGGCCGGTCTGGAGCTGGCCCGCGAGAACGGCCACGACCTGTCCCGCATCCAGTCCGTGGCGTCGTTCTTCGTCAGCCGCGTGGACGCCGAGGTGGACAAGCGGCTCAGGGAGATCGGCACCCCGCGCGCCGAGGAGCTGCTCGGCCGCGCCGCCATCGCCAACGCGCGCCTGGCCTACCGCGACCACGAGCAGGTCTTCTCCTCCGAGCGCTGGCAGGCCCTCGCCGCCGAGGGCGCCACCCCGCAGCGGCCGCTGTGGGCGTCCACCGGTGTGAAGGACCCCGCCTACGCGGACACCCGTTACGTCACCGAACTGGTCACGGCCGGCACCGTCAACACGATGCCGCAGGCCACCCTGGACGCCACCGCCGACCACGGTGAGATCACCGGGGACACCGTCCGCGCCAACTACGACTCCGCCCAGGCCGACCTGGCCGGGCTGGCCGAGGTCGGCGTGGACCTGGACGACGTGACGCGTCACCTCGAGGAGGACGGCGTGGTCAAGTTCGTCGACTCCTGGGAGAGCCTGCTGGGCCAACTCACCCTGAAGCTCGACGAGCTCTCCTGACCCGGACCCCGTTCCCGGTCACCGACCCGCGTCCGCGCACGAGCCGCGCGGACGCGGGTTCCAGCAGCCACCAGGCCGTTCCTGACAGGAAGAGACGGAACCCGTGAAAGAACCGGTGATGCCGGGAGCGGTACCCAACCCGCTCCGCAACGCCCTGGACCGAAGGCTCCCCCGTATCGCCGGGCCCAGCGTGCTGGTGCTCTTCGGCGTCACGGGTGACCTGGCCCGGAAGAAGCTCCTGCCCGCCATCTACGACCTGGCCAACCGCGGCATGCTGCCGCCGGGCTTCGGTCTGGTGGGGTTCGCCCGCCGCGACTGGGAGGACCAGGACTTCGCGGCCGAGGCGTACGAGGCGGTGCGCAAGTACGCGCGGACCCCGTTCCACGAGGACGTGTGGCGCCAGCTCAGCGAGGGCGTGCGGTTCGTACAGGGCAACCTGGACGACGATGCGGCCTTCGACGAACTGGCCCGGACCGTCCACGAGCTGGACGCCCACCGCGGCACCGGCGGCAACTACGCGTTCTACCTGTCGCTGCCGCCCAAGCTGTTCCCGACCGTGGTCACCCAGCTCAAGCGCAGTGGTCTGGCCACCCCCGAGGAGGGTGAGGGTGCCGGGGGCACCACGCCGTGGCGCCGGGTGGTGATCGAGAAGCCGTTCGGGCACGACCTGGAGAGCGCCCAGGAGCTCAACGCGGTGGTGGACGACGTGTTCCCGCCGTCGGCGGTGTTTCGCATCGACCACTACCTGGGCAAGGAGACGGTCCAGAACATCCTGGCGCTGCGCTTCGCCAACACCCTGTTCGAGCCTTTGTGGAACCGCAGCTATGTGGACCACGTGCAGATCACCATGGCCGAGGACATCGGTGTGGGCGGACGCGCGGGCTACTACGACGGGATCGGCGCGGCCCGCGACGTCATCCAGAACCACCTCCTCCAGCTGTTGGCGCTCGTCGCCATGGAGGAGCCGGTCTCCTACAGCGCGGACGCGATCCGCGCCGAGAAGGAGAAGGTCCTCTCCGCGGTGACGCTCCCCGACGACCTGTCCAAGGGCACCGCGCGCGGCCAGTACGCGGCCGGTTGGCAGGGCGGGGCCGCGGTCCCGGGGTACCTGGAGGAGGACGGCATCCCGTCCGAATCGGTGACCGAGACCTACGCGGCGCTGCGCTTGGACGTGGGTACGAGGCGCTGGTCGGGTGTGCCGTTCTACCTGCGCACCGGCAAACGGCTCGGGCGCCGGGTGACCGAGGTGGCGCTGGTGTTCCAGGCCGCCCCGCAGCAGTTGTTCGCCCGTGGGGACGTGAGCGAACTCGGGCAGAACGCGCTCGTGCTGCGCATCCAGCCCGACGAGGGGGTCACCCTGAGGTTCGGGTCGAAGGTGCCGGGCGCCTCCATGGAGGTGCGCGACGTGAGCATGGACTTCACCTACGGGCAGTCCTTCACCGAGGCGAGCCCCGAGGCCTACGAGCGGCTCATCCTGGACGTGCTCATCGGCGACCCGCCGCTGTTCCCGCGCCAGGAGGAGGTGGAGCTGTCCTGGCAGATCCTCGACCCGGTCGAGGAGTACTGGGCCGAGTCGGGCCAGCCCGAACAGTACGGTTCGGGTACCTGGGGCCCGGAGTCGGCCGAGGAACTGCTCGCCAGGGACGGACGCCAGTGGCGCCGCCCGTGACCGTCCGCGTCCACGCCGGGAGGAACAGATGACGCTCTATCTGCCGCGCACCACGACCTCGCAGATCACCGAGGCGCTCATGGCCGAGCGCCTCAGCGTCGGCGGGGGCGCCATGAACATGGTGCTCACCCTGGTCATCGTCACCGACGAGGCCGACCACTACGACGCCGTCCGCGCGGCCACCGAGGCGGGGCGCGAGCACCCCTCGCGGGTGGTGGCGCTGATCCGCCGCGACCCGGGGGCCGAGCCCGCCATCGACGCGGAGATCCGCCGCCCCGGCACCTCCGGCCCCGGTGAGGCGGTGCTGCTGCGCCTGTACGGTCCGCTGGGCGAGCACCCCGACTCCGTGTTGACGCCGCTGCTGGTCCCGGACGCGCCCGTGGTCGTGTGGTGGCCCGGAGAGGGTCCGGCCGACCCGGCCGCCGACCCTGTGGGGAAGCTCGCCCAACGGCGGATCACCGACGCCCTGCGCGCCCAGGATCCGGTAGCCGACCTCCTGGAGCGGGTAGCCCACTACCGTCCGGGTGACACGGACCTGACCTGGACGCGGCTGACCCCGTGGCGGTCGCTGCTGGCCAGCGCCATGGACCAGCCGTGCGGCTGGGTGAACTCGGCCAAGGTGACGGCCGAACCGCACTACCCGAGCGCCGAGCTGCTGGCCGCTTGGCTGTCGGAAAGGCTGGAGGTGGAGGTGGAACGCGGCACCTCGCACGGGCCCGGCCTGACCGAGGTCCGGCTGACCACCGACCAGGGGGACATCACGATCTCCCGGGTGGACGGCCGGGTGGCCACACTGTCCAGGACCGGTCAGCCGGACCAGACGGTGGCGCTGTCCCGGCGCGGCGCCTCCCAGGCGCTGGCCGAGGAACTGCGCCGCCTGGACGCCGACGAGACGTACGCGAGTGCGGCCCGCCACCTGGGTCCGCTGCTCGCTGGAAGCGGAGCATGAGGATGACCGAACCGGAGATCGTCCGCACCACCGACGCCAAGCAGCTCGCCGAGAGCGTGGTGTCGCGGCTGGCGAAGCTGATCGTGAGCGCCGAGGCCGAGGAGCGCGAGTTCCACCTGGTGCTCACCGGCGGCGGCGTGGGCATCCAGACGCTGGGTGTCCTGCGGGACGAGGCGCTCGCCAGCGGGATGAACTGGGGGCACGTGCACCTGTGGTGGGGTGACGAGCGGTTCCTGCCCGAGGGGGACCCCGAGCGCAACCAGACTCAGGCCTGTGACGCGCTGATCAACGACATCGACATCCCGTCGCACCAGGTGCACCCGATGCCGTCGTCGGACGGGACCGACCACGCCGAGGCAGAGCGGGCGGCCACCAACTACTCGCAGGCGCTCTCCGTGGCGGCTCGTGGGCGCGGCCCGGTGCCCGAGTTCGACGTGTGCCTGCTCGGCCTGGGCCCGGACAACCACGTGGCCTCGCTGTTCCCGGGTCTGCCGGGGGTGCACGAGAACGAGGCCGCGGCGGTCGCGGTGCACGACTCCCCCAAGCCGCCGCCCACGCGGATCAGCCTGACCCTGCCGTCGATCCGCAGCTCCCGCCAGGTGTGGGTGCTGGCCTCCGGTGCGGCCAAGGCCGACGCGGTCCGCCTGGGTGTGGCCGGTGGCAGCGTGGACGAGGCCCCGGTGGCCGGTGCGCGCGGTACCGACAAGACGGTGTTCTGGGTGGACGAGGCCGCCGCCTCGAAGCTGTAGCCGCACAGGCGAACGCCCCGGCCGGAACTCGGCCGGGGCGTCGTCGTGTCCGGGGACCCCTCAAGTGGGAGGTGGCCCCATGGCGATGGCCAGGATCCCCGAGAGCGGCTCAGTGTGGCGCTTCGGCCTCCACGCGGACAGGAGCGCCTCGACACAGCCGAGAGCCGAGGCGATCATCGCGTCGGCACGCGGGTCGGACCGGAGCAGTTGCGTACTTCTCCCGGTGGCGGGGTGCCACCGTGGCTCAGGTGTGGTCCCCGCTGAGGGGGTTCAGGCGCACGGCGGTCTCGATCCCGTCCCCGTGCAGGATGTGGCGCTGCGTGGAGGCGTCGGGGAAGAGACCCTCGGGAGCCTCGGTCACCAGCCGGAGTTGGGCCGTGGCGTGCTTGGGCATGGTGGCCCTGCCCGGCAGGTGGATGGCGAGTTCCTCGCGGGCCTCGAAGGTCTGCACGTCGACACGCTCAGCCAGAGCGGCCAACTGCCGGGCCTCTGCCGCGACCGGGACCTTGGCCAGCCAGTGCGGCCCCTCCGGGGTGAGTGCCCTCTCCCGCTGTTCGTGGGTCTCACCGGCCCATGTGAACCATGGGGCCCCCGCGACCGCGGCACCGTGTTCCTCGGCCAGGGCGCTGAGTTCCGCCACGGCGGCCCTCACCGCTGCGGCGACCTCGTCCCAGTCGTACTGGTCCGGCTGTCCCCTCTGCTTTTCCACCCCGACCACCGCCACCTCCGTCGAGAGCACCGTCATCTCCGGTACCTCCCGCCGTCGCACCTCGGGCCACGATGTGAGCAGGCTGCGGGCGGTCGTGATCGCCTCGTCCTCGGCCTCGCGCTGGCGGCGCAACCCCTCGGTGTGCTCGTCGAGCAGCCCGGCCGCCGTGTCGGGTGCCTCCACCGCCCGGCGCACGTCCCGCACGCTCATGCCCGTGCCGCGCAGGGCACTGACCAGCAGGGCGGACTGGACCTGCTCGAAGTCGTAGTAGCGGTACCCGGTGTCCTCGTCGACTATGGCGGGGACCAGCAGCCCCTCGGAGTGGTAGAAGCGCAACGTCTGCGGAGAGAGCTCGCTCATCTCGCTGAAATCCTTGATCGAAAGGCCCATGACGCCAGTCTCAGGGTTGCAGTAACCAGAGGGTCAAGCGGTATCTCCGATCAGCACGCACCAGACCGAAGTCCGGCTGACGAGACTCGCCTGGCCACAGAAGACGTGTCCACCTCAGGAAGAGGTCAGATAGCCCACCAGGATCAGAAGAGCGCAGGACAAGCCGATGCATGGCATTAGGTACGCATGCCATCGTTGCCTCTCCTGCAAACCCACGAAGTCCCCTTCATTGGAGGCTTTGTACCTTCTTTCGATTTCCCTTCCCAACGATGTGGCCACATTCCTGAAGTTCCCGTATCGCAATGCCAAAGAAAACAGCGAGTTCGGATAGGCCAGGCAGCCAACCCTGCTCCCGTCAACCAAAGTGAGATGCACTCCGCCCTTCCACCCCACCGAGGAGATCAGGTCAATCGGAATATCTTCCCCCTTCGAAAAATTCCGAACTCACACCCTGTCGCGGATCAAGGCCAGAGAATATTGACAGCTTGAATATGAACCAGAAGAAGACAGACGCCACCGGAACGATAATCAAAATGAACGCCACTCCATCGATATTCATCTGCCCAGACGCAGCCACCCCCACCCCAACCCCAAAAAGCAACAGAGCGAAGAGCAGGGAGAAAACACAGGCGGCCGACACCGAAGACCACCGCTGGAATCTGACATCAACCCTCAAGATAACACCCCGAAAAGTCATTCAATATCGAACCCTGGCTTTGAATCACCCACGCTGAGAAATCTCATTCCCAATGACCGTCGACGTCATGTTGGCAGCACCGTCATAAACAGTCCCAACGGGATCAAATGTACAGTCGGAATTCCAATCCAGAACAAATTTTCCAAGGACAACCCCCAGCACCGACAGCAGGGCACGCACCGAACGACGTATCGCGCTTCCCACGCGGTGCCCTCGAACCAAACCGCGACCAGCAACTCCAGGAACGTGAGGCGATGGGGATGGAATGGAAGGACAGCGGCTGCGTCTTCACCCGCCCCGACGGCGCCCCGATCGAAGTGTCCACCCTCACCCGGCCCCTCGTCGGAGCCGCCGTCCGCTGACGTTGCCGTCAACCACCCCAGAAGCCCCGCCAGGACGCACCTGACGGGGCTTCAACCTTGCTGTTGCTATTCAGCGCGAGGGTTGCGGGATCGGGCAGCCAGGCTACGCCTCACCCTCCAACCAGCCTTCGAATGGCGCGATCTCTGACAGTTCAGAATTGATCGCCTTCAACCCTCCAGCGAACTCCTCGGCCAATTTTGAGAGCATCGCAACCAGCTCGCACTGCGCGATGCTCTCACACACCGGATCTGGAACCCAGTGGGTCCGAGAATCACAGTGAATCATCACGAGATCTCCGCTTGGCCGGAAGGTCAAAGTCCTCTCGATGCCTTGCGAGTAAAGATCCACCTCGACTTCGCGGCGTTCGCGCACGCCCACCAGAAGCGATGGCAGTTGCTCCATGAAAACAGACAAGTCATACGCGACATCGAGCGGCCACTCATCATCCCCGAAGCCGCCAATGTGGAATCTGCAGCCTTCAACTTCGGAGAGGACACTACACGCCTCCATGACGAGAGTTTCGTAGTCTCCATCCAGCTCCAGACTCGCTGAGTCAGGAGGCGGGGCGGCTGGCGGCACGGCCAGAGTCAACGACACTGAGAAGCTCATCTCTCCAGCCTCCTAGTTCGAGCCAATGATCGGAAATCCTGTTTTGTACAGACCATTTCGGCTCGGTACGACGGTAGCTGCGCGTGCCTGGACAATGCTCCCATCCGGCATAATGACCTGACCCATTCCCTCCGGGATCTGCACCGACCTGGGGCCTGCTCCTTCGACATGGATCCCCCTGAGAAACTCTGCAGCAGCATCGTTGTCCAACCATTGACCTTGCTGGTTCCCCGTACTGCGCGCACGATCAGTCAGCGCCTGTGTGTTCTTCGCCCCAGCGCCACAGGTCTTGAATGTGTGCCCCCAAGTTTTCACGCTATTGGACGCCCAGTTCACACACCCGTTGCTGTTGTGAACCAGGACCGGCGTCTGAGCAGCGAGTACATAGTACGTGTGAATGCCTTGGATGGTCAGGTTGTGGACCGTGGCGGGCTGTGTCCACACCTCGATCCCGGTGACCTGGACAAGAGTGTCTTCAGAGGAGAGCAACCACATGCCCGGAACCAGGTCGATCGCGTCAATCCAGGCGTCCAGCTCCGGGGACCAGAAAGGGTGCCCATCAGTGGCGATGATGACATCACCCAGCACCATCGGCCCAGGACGACCGAGCGCCTCATCGATCACACCGTGTCCGACGTCGGTGGCCTCCACCTGAACGGCGGTGTCCACGGTGATCTCGACGAGGGTCTTGGCACCCGACCCCACGATCGTGGCCAGCACCTCACGAGTGCCCTCTTCGCCAGTCTCAGGATCGGTGGCCAACACCTGGTCACCGACCTGAACCTCCTCGATCGGCTTGGTGGTTCCATCAGCCATCACCACCGGGGTTCCCGCAGCGAAGCTGTTGCAGTTCCCGCCCCTGCGGAAGCGGGAGAAGACATCCTTGAGTTTGTCACCGTTGCGCAGGGCCCGCATCGCACTGCCCGCGGGAATAGGCCCTGTTGCCAATTCGATACCCGCATCAAAGGCGAGTTCGACACTCCGGAATGACCTAGAGTTCTTGTCTCCTCCGAACCTCTCGAACGTCTCCTTTTGCGTTGGGAGCCCAATTGTCCTGGCTATTCTATCGGCAACCCACATGCCCGAATTGATTCTCTGGGTGGACGCAGTTAGCCCATACATAGCGTTCCACGCCTGCCGCCGGAAGGGAACCCTCCGTGTCACACGCTCGACTCGATTGAAGGTACGGCGTTGAATCCTGATGGTCGTACGTCGAATGGACTGACGAATGGTTCGGGCTCGGGAGTTGTTCCACCGGCTGCGCACGGATGTCCGTACTCGATTCTTCACTCGACTTGCCGCACGACGCACCTTGTTCCAGGTCTTGCGAAGGAACAGCCCGTCAGGGTCAGTAAAACTCACCGGATTACTGTTGGCCCGCTTCGGGCACGTCCGGGACCCAGTGCAGGAGATGGTCGAACTCGGGCCGCTCGTCGGACACGCCACGGCCTCCTTGGCTAGGTGAGGCCAACCTCATCAGAGGTGGCCGTGGCGTGTCAGCGGCCTCAGGCGCGGGAGGTGCGCCAGAACACGGGGATGACAGCGGCCACGACCAGGTGCGCCAGTTGCAGGACGACGACCGTCGCGGTCGTGGCGCCCACAGTGAGCGGTGGCAGGAACATGCCCGCGACGATGAGCACCGCAACGACCGTCCACACCAGACGGCCGCGCCGGGCACCCAGGAGGCGCTCGGCCAGAGCGAGCACGCCCCAACCGAGCAGGGCGAACCCGATGGTGAAGACCGTGAAGGCGGGCCATGCGAGGGCCCCGGGCTCCTGCCCTTGGGGCGCGACCACCAGGTCGGCGCCGAACAGGGGCGCCGCGAGGGCGAGGACGGTGTTGACGACGGTGACCGCGAGCACGGCGACCAGGCGCGGCTGCCAGGTCGGGCGGGTGACGGTTCGGGGCTCGGTGACGCTCATAGCTCATTTCCCTGCTTCGATGGAGGTTCGTAACGACCATACGGAGCGTGTTCGAGACTTCCTATGCGTGATCCGCTTGAATTTATGCGTGATCGTCCACGAGCGAGTACGATCGCGCTATGGATGTACTGAGCGACGTCATCTCCACGGTGCGCACGGGTCAGCCGCACTCGGCACGGATCGAGTGGCACGCCCCCTACGCGACACGGTTCCCGGAGATCCCCGGAGCCAAGTTTCTGGTGGTGTTGCAGGGCTCCACCTGGCTCCTGACACATGGCGAGCAGCCCCTCCAGCTGGGCCCGGGCGACGTGCTGTTCCTGCCGCGCGGCCGGGAGCACTCGCTGGGCAGCTCCCCACAGACCGAGGGCGCCGTGGACTGCGCCGGAGTGCTACGCCACCAGAGCGACATCGCCACGGCCGCGGCCGGTGAAACCGTGCCCACCCTGGTGTGCTCACGGGGGTACGCCCGCCCCAAGGAGGTCCCGACCACTTTCGGGGCCACCACGATCGGGGACTCTGGTGACGGCGAGCCCACCTGTGTCACGGTGGGTGGCTCCTACCACGCGAGCGCGTCGAGACCGCATCCCCTGCTCGCTGAGTTGCCCTCCGTGGTGCACCTGCCCGCAAAGGTGGGACGGAGATCGGAGCTCCCGTTGGCGGTGGGGCTCCTCGGTCGGGAACTGGGGACGAACCGTCCTGGTGGGGACACCCTGATCCCGCACCTGTTGGACATGCTGGTCGTGTACATCCTGCGCACCTATCTGGAGGAGATCCGGGAGAGCGGCGACAATCCGGGCTGCGGTTTCGCGGGCGCCCTGCGCGACCCCGGGGTGCACGCCGCGATCCAGGCCGTGCACCGCGACCCCGCGCACACCTGGAGCGTGGCGGAGCTGGGCGAGCGGGCCGGTCTCTCCCGTGCCGCCTTCTCCCGTCGCTTCACGGCGCTGGTGAAGCAGTCACCTCTGGCCTACGTCACGTGGTGGCGGCTGACCACGGCCGCTCGGCTGCTGCGCGAGGAGGACGCTCCGATCAGCTCGGTGGCAACTCGGGTGGGCTACTCGTCCCAGTTCGCCTTCGCCACTGCCTTCAAGCGCGAGTTCGGACTGTCCCCCGGCCGCTACCGCGAGGCGTCCGATCCCACCGAGCGGCCCGCGTTGGACGAGTCCGGGTCCGCTCAGAGTTCTCCGGGGCAGGAGGCGCCGGTCGCGGGGACCACGCCGTCCAGGAGGTAGGCGTCGACCACGCCGTCCACACAGGCGCGGCCGCCCGCGTAGGCGGTGTGCCCGCCTCCCTCGTAGGTGAGCAGGGTCGCCGTGGTCAGCTGGTCGGCCAGTTCCTCGGACCACGCGTACGGGGTGGCCGGGTCGGCTCGGGTTCCGACGACCAGGAGCGGCGGCGCCATCGGGGCGCTCAGGCCGCCGGGCGCGAGTTCGGTGTCCGGCCAGGAGGCGCAGGGCAGGTACGACCAGATCTCGTCGCCGCCGAAGAACGGGGACACCCTCGCCGCGCGCTGGGCTCCCTCCTGGTACGCACGGATGCCACCGGGCCGCGCGTGGTCGGCGCACTGCACCGCCGTGAAGGCTGACTGCGTCGCACCCCGGTCGTCCCGCTGACCGGCGACGAAGCTCCCCAGGTAGGCCTGGACGAAGGGGTCCTGGGTGTCGCCCTCGACGATCCGGGCCAACAGGCGGGCGTCGCTCTCCCACTGCCGCTCGGTGTACAGGGAGTCCCGGAGCAGCGCGAGCATCTCGTGACGGTCGATCCTGGTGTTCTGGACGACGATCGGGTCGGCGTCGATCCCGGCCAGGAGGGCTTCGGCCTCGGCCGGGGCCTCCTCCGCACCGGTGAACGGGCACTCCGGCGCCTTCTCCAGGCAGTAGGAGACGAAGGCCTCCCAGGCCCTCTGCGCCCCCTCGCTCTGCTCCACCCCGTCCGCGATCACGCCGCGTTGGTTCTGGAGGGCCCCGTCCAGCACCAGTGCGCGGGTGTTCTCCGCGAACATCTCGGCGTACAGGGCGCCGACGTAGGTGCCGTAGGAGAAACCCACGTAGGTGAGCCGTTCATCGCCCAGGGCGTCGCGGACCAGGTCGAGGTCGCGGACCACGTTGACGGTGCCCATGTTGGCGAGGAACTCCGTGCCGACCTCGTCCACACAGCTCCAGGTGAACCTATGAGCGGTGCGTTCGAGGTCCCGGAGCTGGTCGGGGCCGACCCTGTCGGGTTCGAGGCCCGCGATCTCCTCCAGCGGCCGCTCCATGGCGTCCCACTCCGGGCAGGTGAACCCTGCGCTCTCCCCCACGCCGCGCGGGTCGAAGGAGACGAGGTCGAAGGAGTCACGGATCCGCCTGCTCACGGGGAGGGGTCCGGACTCGAACTGGGCCACGCCCGCGCGGCCGGGGCCGCCGAAGTTGAACACCAGGGAGCCCCGGCGCTGGTCCGCCGGTCCCTGGGCCGGGTGCCGCACCACGGCGGTCTCGATGGTCCGGCCGCCGGGGTCACCGTGGTCGACGGGAACGGTGACGGTGCCGCACTCCAGGCGTGCCCGCCAGTCGGGGTCGCCCTCGACCGGTTCGGCCTCGGCCAGTTCCTCCGGGGACAGGCAGGGTCGCCAGTCGATGTGCTGCCCGTAGAACGAGCGTGCGAGGTCCTGCTCGTCGAGTGGGGCGAACCCCGCCGTCACGATCAGCGCCAACGCCGCCCCTGCGGCCCCCAGA
>NZ_LAVM01000126.1:0-10606 GCF_001083815.1 Nocardiopsis sp. SBT366
GGCCCGGGAGGGGCGGGTCCGGGAGGAGCGAGTCCGAACGCCCGGGGACCGCGTGAGGGCGCGCCGCTGGACGTGGACGCCCTGCTGGACGACACCCGCACGAGGATCGTCGTGTGCTGTGGGGCGGGCGGGGTCGGCAAGACCACCACCGCCGCCGCGCTGGGGCTGCGCGCCGCCGAACGCGGACGGCGCACCGTGGTGATCACCGTGGACCCGGCCCGGCGCCTGGCGCAGTCGATGGGGCTCGTGGAGCTGGACAACACCCCGCGTCCGGTACCGCTCCCCGAGTCGGCCCGGGGCAGCCTGCACGCGATGATGCTCGACATGAAGCGGACCTTCGACGAGGTCGTCAGGGAGCACGCCGACCCCGAGAGGGCCCGCCAGATCCTGGCCAACCCCTTCTACCAGACCCTCTCCACGAGCTTCTCCGGCACGCAGGAGTACATGGCGATGGAGAAGCTGGGGCAGCTGCGCCAGTCCGGCGAGTGGGACCTGATCGTGGTGGACACCCCGCCCAGCCGGTCCGCGCTGGACTTCCTGGACGCGCCCAAGCGGCTCGGCCGGTTCCTGGACGGCCGACTCATCCGCTTCCTGAGTACCCCGGCCACCGGCGCCTTCCGGCTGCTGGGCGCCGGGTTCAACGTGGTGGGCTCGGTGGTGGGCAAGATCGTCGGAACCCAGTTCCTGGCCGACCTGCGTTCCTTCGTCTCCGCGTTCGACACGGTGTTCGGCGGGTTCCAGGAACGCGCCGAGCGGACCTATCGGCTGCTCCAGACGCCGGGGACGGCCTTCGTGGTGGTGGCGACCCCGGACACGGACGCGATGCGCGAGGCCTCCTACTTCATGGACCGGTTGGCGGCGGAGTCCATGCCACTGGCGGGCCTGGTGCTGAACCGGACGCATCCGCTGCCGTCCGGGCCGGGGGCGCGCCTGGGCGCGGACGAGGCGCTGGCGGCCGCCGGTTCGCTGAAGGAGGCGGGCTCCCACCCGCTCGCGGCGGCGGCCCTGCGCCTTCACGCGGAACGGGTCCGGGCACACGAGCGCGAGGAGCGGCTGCGGGCCCGGATGCTGTCGGCCCACCGGGGGGCGCGGGTGGTCGAGGTTCCCGCGCGGCCCGAGGACGTGCACGACCTCGCCGGTCTGCGCGGAATCGGCGTGGCGCTCGCCGGGGGCACCGAGGGTGCCCCCTCGACCGGAGGTGCGGCGGGTTCCGGGGAGGCCGCGCCGGAGGACTCCTGAGGACGGATCCGGTCAGGTGTCAGGCGGGCGTGTCCCGCAGGGTCCGCGCGATACGGGAGAGGTCGTCCTCACCCTCCCGGCGGGCCTCCTCCAGCAGGGGAGCCCAGTCGGTGACGTCGGGGTGCTTGCGCAACAGGGAGCGGCGTTCGCGTTCGGTCATGCCGCCCCACACGCCGAACTCCACCCGGTGGTCCAGCGCGTCGGCGAGGCACTCGACACGCACGGGACAGCCGTGGCAGAAGAGCTTGGCGCGGTTCTGCGCGGCGCCCTGGACGAAAAGGGCGTCGGGGTCGATCTGACGGCACAGGGCCTCTGTCGTCCACTGATGGGTCCACATGTGGCGCACTTCCCAGACGTGTGCTAGCGCTCGCGGTCAAAGGTGGTTGGTGTGCTCTGGTTGAGTGGAGGTGAACACGGTGGCCTCCCGCTACCGCGTGGGGCGCGTCGTGCACGCATCGTCACGGCGCCCCATCTCGAAAGTACGGTTCGGATCGCCGCGCCAACAGAACCCACTCGACCCACTTTCCGTCTCACGGATATGGCCCGAGCGGGCCATTGCGCGACCGGCCGACCACCCTCCCCGACCGGGGCAGGGGTGCGTGTCGGCTGAACCACACCCGGGACTGTCTGCGTTAACCGTGGAAGGATGGTCCGGGGATACGGCTCGTGCGTAGTCATGGGCGATTCGGCGTGAAAACGCACCGTCCGTTACCGATCGCACCGCTTCTGAGCGTTCGTGGTCACTTAGTCTGATGGGGTGGGTCAGGGGACATTGCTTCAAAGAATCAGCCAACTGGTCGTCGTCGGTGTGATCGCCGGCCTCCTCGTCGCCGCACTCGCCCTACCGGCGGTCGGCGGCATGGGGATCACCGCCCGCAACATCGCCAGCGGCTTCCTGGACATGCCCAGCCAACTCGAGACACCTCCACCTCCTCAGCGGTCGACCATCTACGACCGCGAGGGCGGTGTGATCGCGGAGATCTTCGACCAGAACCGTGAGCTCGTCGACATCGACGACGTCTCCCCGGTGATGGTCGACGCCATCCTCGCCATGGAGGACTCCCGCTTCTACGACCACGGTGGTCTGGACGTGTCCGGCACCCTGCGTGCCGCCCTCCGGACAATGGGAGGCAACACCGAGGGTGCCTCCTCCATCACCCAGCAGTACGTGAAGAACGTGCAGATCGAGGCCGCCACCTCCCAGGAGGAGCTGGAGGAGGCCCGCGAGGAGACCATCGCCCGCAAGATCCGGGAGCTGCGCTACGCCGTCGCCCTGGAACAGAGGATGTCCAAGGACGAGATCCTGGAGGGCTACCTCAACATCGCCTACTTCAGCGACGGCGCCTACGGCGTCGAGTCCGCCGCGCAGCACTTCTTCCAGGTGCCCGCGAGCGAGCTGGAGCTGCACCAGGCGGCGACCATCGCCGGTCTCGTCCGCTATCCCTACCTGTACAACCCGCGCTTCTTCCCCGAGCAGACCACCGAGCGGCGCAACGTCGTCCTGGACCGCATGGTCGCCACCGAGGCCATCACCGAGGAGGAGGCCGAGGAGGCCAAGGCCGAGGAGATGGAGCTGGACCTGGACACCCCGCCCAACGGGTGCGTCCCCAGCGACCAGCCCTTCTTCTGCGACTACGTCGTGCAGGAGATCGAGCAGGACGAGCGGTTCGGCCCCAACGAGACCGAGCGGGCGCGCTGGCTGCGCACCGCCGGCCTGGAGATCCACACGACCCTGGACCCGCAGACGCAGGAATCGGGCCAAAAGGCCGTGGACAAGTGGGTGCCGCGCGAGAACGACTCCCGCAAGGTGGCCGCGCAGGCGGTCGTCGAACCGGGCACCGGCCACATCCTCGGGATGATGCAGAGCCGCAACTACGGTCCCGACGAGAGCAAGCTCGGCGAGACCTCGATCAACTTCACCACCGACTCCGACCGGGGCGGCAGCAGCGGCTTCCAGGCCGGGTCGACGTTCAAGGCGATCACCCTCGCCTCCGCGCTGGAGGAGGGGCTGCCCTTCGGCACCTCCTTCAACTCACCGAGCTCCACCACGGTGAGCGGCCAGACCTCCTGCAACGGCGGGCGGCTGGAGTCGTGGTCGCTGAGCAACGCCGGTGACAGCAACGCGGGCAACCACAACATGGTGTCCGGCACCAAGGCCTCCTCCAACACCTACTTCGCGCAGCTCCAGGCCCGCGCGGGCCTGTGCAACACGATGAAGATGGCGGAGAAGCTGGGGCTGAAGCGCGCCGACGGCACCCTGTTCACGGAGAACGACAACTCGCTCGCCAACAGCAGCTTCACGCTGGGCAGCGAGGAGGTCTCCCCGCTGCGGGTGTCCAACGCCTACGCGACCTTCGCCTCCGGTGGCATGTACTGCGAGCCGCAGTCCATCACCAAGATCGAGGACCGCCAGGCGGGCGCCACGATCGACATCGAGCCGCAGTGCGAGCGCGTGATCGACGAGGACGTCGCCGACGGCACCAGCTACCTGTTGTCGCAGACCTTCAACGGGGGCACCGCCGCCAGCCTCGGCATCGGCCGTCCCGCGGCGGGCAAGACCGGAACCACCGACGGTTCCGCCGCGGCCTGGTTCGCCGGGTTCACCCCGCAGATGGCCAGCAGCGTGTTCGTCGGCGACCCGCGCGGTCCCCAGCAGTACCCGCTGCGCAACGTCAGAATCGGCGACCGGTACTTCGGGACCGTGTACGGGGCGACCATCCCCGGCCCGATCTGGCAGGAGACCATGCGAGGCGCCCACGAGGGCCTGGACACCGAGCGTCTGGCGTCCGCGCCCGGCAAGTTCGGTTCCACCTCAGAGCCCCGCGCTCCCCGGAATGACGATGACGACGAGGACGCCAGCCCGGCCAGCGACGACGGCGGCGTTCCCAACGTCGTCGGTCTGGGCGAGTCCGAGGCCGTCGCCGCCCTGGAGGCCGCCGGTTACTCGGCGAACGTGTCCGGAACGACGGTCCGCTCGTCCGAGAGCGAGGGTTCGGTGGCCGCGGTCAACCCGAACCCGGGCACCCGCCTCCCTGAGGGAGCGACGGTCAACGTGTTCCTGAGCAGCGGCGGCGGCCGTGCCAACTCGGAGGGCACCCCGGACCGCGGCGGTTGGCACCCGGTGGTCCCGGCGACCCAGCCCAGCCGGAGCGACTGACCCCGAGCAGCACGGAGGGGGCGGCGGTGACCTGGTCACCGCCGCCCCCTCGTCGTTCCGGGGCGGTTCGCCCTAGGCCAGCTGGCGCTTGACCTCGGCGGCCACGCGGGCGCCGTCGGCACGCCCGGCGATCTGGGCGTTGACGATCTTCATGACCTTGCCCATCTCCTTCATCCCGGAGGCGCCGGTCTCGGCGACCGCGGCCGTGACCAGCTGGGAGAGCTCGTCGTCGGTGAGGGGCTTGGGGAGGTAGTCCGACAGGACCTCGCTCTCGGCCCGCTCGTTGGCGGCGGCCTCGGGGCGGTCGCCCTTGTCGAAGGCCTCGGCGGCCTCGCGACGCTTCTTGGCCTCGCGGATGAGGAGCTTGGTGACCTCGTCGTCGCCGAGCGCCCGCTGCGAGGAGCCCGCGGACTCCTCGGTGGCGATGGTGGTGAGCACCATGCGCAGAGTGGCGGTGCGGACCTTGTCCTTCGCCTTCATGGCGGTGGTGAGGTCGGACTTGAGACGGGCTTTGAGTTCGGACATGGCCCGATCCTACGGCCGCCCAGACCACGCCGACCAACGGTTTGCGCGCAGGGCACCCCGCATCTGAGACGATCGGTACTCGACGAAGGAGGGCCGGATGGGCGCCGACAACAGACCACTCCTGCGCCGGATCGGGCGCGCGGCAGCGATCACCGGGGCGGTCGGTGTGGCCGGGCTGGGATACGCCTCGGTCATCGAACGCAACTGGTTCCGGCTGCGCCGCTACGAGCTGCCGCTGCTGCCCCCGGGCAGCCCCCGACTGCGTGTGCTGCACCTGTCCGACGCGCACCTGACGCCCGGGCGGAAGATGCTCATCGACTGGATCCGAGGGCTGGAGGCCTACGAGCCCGACCTGGTGATCAACACCGGGGACTCGCTGGCCCACCCCGACGCGGTGGGGCCGTTCATCGACGCCCTGGGTCCGCTCCTGGACCGTCCGGGCGCCTTCGTGTACGGGTCCAACGACCTGTTCTCGCCGCAGTTGAAGAACCCGGCGCGCTACCTGTGGCGGACCAGCAAGACGGACTACCGCAAGCGCCGGGTGCCGGACCTGCCCTGGCGTGAGCTGGGCGCGTCGATGTCGGCCTCGGGCTGGCTGGACCTGAACAACCACAAGGGCTCGCTGAAGGCCAACGGGCTCGACGTGGCCCTGGCCGGGGTGCACGACTCGCACATCAAGCTGGACCGCTACGACGACGTCGCCGGTCCGGCCGACCCGTTGGCCGACATCAGGCTGGGTGTGCTGCACTCGCCCGAGCCCTCCAACCTGGACCGCTTCGAGGCCGACGGGTACCAGCTTCTGCTCGCCGGGCACACGCACGGCGGCCAGCTGTGCCTGCCGTTCTATGGGACGCTGGTCACCAACTGCGGTATCGACCGCAGGCGCGCGTGGGGCCTCAACGAGTACGGCGACGCGTGGCTGCACGTCTCCGGCGGCCTGGGCACGTCCCCGTACGCGCCGGTGCGGTTCTGCTGCCGTCCGGAGGCCTCACTCCTGGACCTGGTCGCCCGCCCCTGACCAGCGGGTCCGCCTCCGCCCGAATCGAATTACCCAAGCACTCCCCGAGTCCGCTAGACTTGGGGACGTTGCTTCGGGGTGTAGCGCAGCTTGGCAGCGCGCTTCGTTCGGGACGAAGAGGTCGTGGGTTCAAATCCCGCCACCCCGACAGAGCACGAAGGCCGGTCCCACGGGACCGGCCTTCGTCGTGTCCGGGGTGGGTCTGCCACGCGGACCTCCCGTCAGCCCCGTGGCTCGGTGCCGAGGTAGGACAGGATTCCGGCGGCGGCGGCCCGGGTTCCGGTGGTGAGCGTCGGTTCCATGACCGGGCCGAAGTGCGGGGAGTGGTTGACCGGGGCCTCCTCGCCCGGGGTCAGGTCGAACCCCCCGAACATCCAGAAGACCGAGGGCACCCCGATGGCCTCCGCCAGGTGGCCGAAGTCCTCGCTGCCCATCACCGGTTCGGAGACGGACACGTTCCCCTCCCCGAGTTCGGCCCTGAGCGCCGCCTCGACGCGTGCGGCCTGGGCCGGGTCGTTGTGGCAGCTCGGGAACGCGTAGATCTCCTCGACCAGCGGCTCCGGAGCTCCCGAGACCGCGGCCTCACCGGAGACGATCCGCCGCACGGCGGAGAGCACCTGGTCGCGGACCTCGGGTTCGAACGTGCGGATGTTCAGGGTGAACTCCGCGCGGTCCGGGATGATGTTCTCCTTCAGGCCCGCGTGGAAGGTCCCCGAGGTGACCACGGCCGGGGTGCGCGGGTCGAGTTCGCGGGAGACGATCGTCTGCAACCGGGCGATCATGTGCGCCCTAGGACGATCGGGTCGATGGAGGACTGCGGCCGCGAGCCGTGGGACTGCTTGCCGTACACCGTCACCCGCAGGGCGTCGGCCATGGCCATCGCGACCCCGTGGGAGATGTTGACGGTCCCGGTCCGGAGCGGCATGACGTGCTGGCCCAGGACGACCTCGGGCACGGGTGCGCGCTCCCACAGGCCGTCGTCGACCATCGCCCGCGCACCGGCCGCGACCTCCTCTCCGGGTTGGAAGACCAGCACGAGGGTCCCGGACCAGGCTTCCGGGTGGGACACCAGCGCGCGGGCGGCGGTCAGCAGGGACGTGACGTGGGTGTCGTGCCCGCAGCCGTGCATGACCGGCACCGTGGTGCCGTCCTCCAGCGTTCCGGTGACCGTGCTGGCGTACTGCAGCCCGGTGTCCTCAGCGATGGGCAGCCCGTCCGTGTCGGCGCGGAAGGCCACCACCGGCCCCTCCCCGTTGCGGATGACACCGACCACGCCGGTGCCTCCGCAACGGAAGTTCCCGATTCCGATGTCGTCCAGTTCGGCCGCGACGAAGTCGGCGGTGGCGTACTCCCGCATGGAGAGTTCGGGGTGGGCGTGCAGGTGCCGGTAGATCCGGTGCGCGCGCCCGGTGTCGAGTCCGGACAGGACGGTGTCGGTCGGGCTGGTCATGCGGAGGCCTTCCTTCGCGATCCGGGGCGGGAGTGAGCCCCCGTGTGGTCGTTTCCCGAAAAACCACGACGAATCCACCGAGGGGAGGTTCCCGAACCCGCGGACCGCACCGGAGACTGGGCGCCACGGAACCGGCGGAGACCGCAGAAGGAGCCAGTGCGCACCATGAACGAGATCCAGCTGATGTCCGCGACCGCCCTGGTGACGGCGATCCGCCGCCGCGAGGTCTCCGCCCGGGAGGCGCTCGACGCGCACCTGGAACGGATCGGGGAGGTGAACCCGGCAGTCAACGCCGTGGTCACCCTGGATCCGGAACGGGCCCGGGACGCCGCCGGGGCCGCTGATCAGCGCACCGTGTCCGGGGCCGCGCTTCCTCCGTTGCACGGGCTGCCGATGACCCACAAGGACACCCACGCGGTGGCCGGAATGCGCAGCACCAGCGGCTCCCGGCTCCTCGCCGACCACGTGCCCGCCGAGGACGACGCGATCATCTCCAGGTTGAGGGACGCGGGCGTCGTCTCCACGGGCAAGAGCAACGTCCCGGAGTTCGGCGCGGGTTCGCACACCTTCAACGACGTCTTCGGGACGACCACCAACCCCTACGACCCGGAACTGAGCGCGGGCGGCTCGTCCGGTGGCCTGGCCGCAGCCGTCTCCACCGGGATCCAGCCCCTGGGTGAGGGGTCGGACATGGGTGGGTCACTGCGCATCCCGGCGTCGTTCTGCGGTGTGGTGGGGCTGCGGCCCTCCCACGGGGTGATCCCGGCGCCGGCCGCGGGCAACGACTGGGCGTGGCTGACCCGCACCGGCCCGATGGCCCGCGAGGTGTCCGACATCGCGCTGTTCATGTCCGCCGTCGCCGGGCCCTCGCCCCGGGTCCAGCCTCCGGCACCGGTCACCGGAGCCGACTTCGCCGGGCCGATGCTCGGGGACCTGCGCGGGGTACGGGTCGCCTGGAGCCCGGACCTCGGACTTGGTCTGCCCGTGGAACCGGAGGTGCTGGAGGTCCTGGAGGGACGGCTGCGTGTCTTCGAGGAGGCGGGGGCCATCGTCGAGGAGGCCGCTCCGGACCTCAGCGGGGCGGACGAGGTCTTCCGCGCCACCCGAGCCCTCGACTTCGCCGCCGCTCTGGGGCCCGTGGTGCGCGATCTGCCGGAGTTGGTCAAGCCCGAGGTGGTCTGGAACGTCGAGGCCGGATGGGCGCTGGGCGCACGGGAGATCATCGCCGCGACGGCCGCGCGTACCCGGCTGGCCGCCGCCGTCCGGGCCTTCCACACCCGCTACGACCTCCTGGTCAGCCCCGCCGCCCAAGTGGAGCCCTTCGACGCCCGGCTGCGCTACCCGACCGCGATCAACGGAGTGGAGTCCACGACCTACCTGGACTGGATGCGCTCGGCGTGCGCGCTCTCCGCGACGGGGCTGCCCGTCCTGGCGCTCCCGGCGGGGTTCACCAAGTCCGGGCTCCCGGTGGGCTTCCAGCTCTCCGTGGACCACTACCGGGACGTGGAGCTGCTGCGCTACGCGAAGGCGTTCGAGGACCGCACGCGCTGCGCCGACCGCCGCCCGGAGCTCGGGCCGGGCACGGGGCAGCGCGTGCGACCGGTGACGACGGCATCCGCGGGGTCGCCCTAGTCGCGTCCGTGGTCCTCCAGCCGGTCGACGGCACGTTCGGCGATCGAGATGAGGACCTCCTCGCCGAGGGTGAAGTCGACCCCGCTGGGCTGGTCCTCCCACACCTCCCTGAGGGTGACCTCGACCAGGTACTCCGCGTCCCGGACGTGTACCTGGGCCACGCTGCCCTGTTCCTCACTACCTTCGAGGAAGTGCGTCACGAACGACTCGTCGCCGATCTCGAGAGCACGCGCCTCCTGGACCAGGCGGTAGGCACTGCTGTAGCCCTCGGCCAGGGACTCACGCTTCTCCTCGAAATCGCGCTGGGCTTCCTCGACGCCTCCATTCGGTCCGTCATCGCCCCAGGGGAGGCTGTAGGCGACCCGGAGGGACCCCAAAGTTCCGTTGGCGAACTCCGCGCTCCAGACACACACGGAGTCGATCCTGGTGTGCGACGCGGAAGCCAGTGCGGCGCTGACAGAACGAAGCTCTGACCCGCTGGGCACCGCGCACGGATCTATGGGCGGCAGCTCGTTGACGTCGGGGCCGAGCGGGGCCGATGCCGTCGTCGAAGTAACCGCCCAGACGCCTCCGGCCGCAAGGCCGTAGACCGCGAGGGTAGCCGCGACGGTGATCGCGATGATTCGGCCCGTGCGGCGCCGTGGGGTGCCAGGGCCGTTGGCCGGGGACGGGCCGCCCGGACCGCGGGGAGGGCCCGTGGGACCCTGGGGTCCCTGGCCGGGGACCCCCGGACCGTGGGGCTGTGGTGGGAACTGCTGTGGGGGGTACTGCTGTGGTGGGTACTGCTGTGGTGGGTACTGCTGTGGGGGGCCGTTGTACACGGCTGTCCTCCTGGTTCTGTACAACGCCCGTGCGCCTGTCGGAAGAGTCACCCGAAGGCGTCTGCGGCCACGTCGGCGAGGAGGTCCTCCGCCTCGTCCAGATCGATCTCGGTGGAGTCGGAGAGCTGGAACAGGAACACACTCACCAGGCGGCCCTCGCGCACGACGAGGTTCACCCGCTGGAGGTGTGAGTCCCTCCCTCCACCGATCTGGATGTTGGTGAGGACGAGCGATCCCTCGTCTCCGAACCGCAGCGGCCGATCCCAGGTGCCCGTGACCTCGCCCTGCTGGACGTTCGATGCGTCGCTGGCGCTCTCCACTGTCAATGCGAAGAGCTCGTCGGCATCGGTGGGTACGTCCAGCCCTTGCGGTTCGCGTTCCTCACGCAGGACGGCGTCACTCGAGGAGAGCGGCACGTGTCGGCTGAGGGAGAGGCGGACGTCGTCATTCTCCGCCATGGTGACGTTCCAGATGCAGCTGTTGGAGTAGGTGCTCGTGGACCAGCGTTCGGCCTCGCCGTCCATCGAAGCGAGGGTCCGGTCACTGACGACCGCGCAGGGGTCGTCGGTCGGCAGTCCGCTCGCGGGACTGATCCGCGCGGATGAGGCGGTGGTGGCGGAGACCACCCACGTGAGGGAGGCCGCGACCACAAGCGTGACGGCGGCGGTGAGTGCCACCGTGAGTGCGGTCCGGGGGCGGCGCCGGGGTACCGGGGGTTGGCTGGGGAATCCCTGGGGGCCGGGATGCCCGGGAGTGCCCTGGGG